>JAZRGY010000079.1:0-19282 GCA_045644485.1 Candidatus Cryptobacteroides sp.
ATATAGTCATACAGATTGTCCAGCACGCCCTTATCCACCTTTACTACGTCAAACGAATAGCGCACGCGACCTTGCGAGCACTTCACATAAGACTCATATCGATGGATCATCCTGCGAAGAACTTCATAATGGCGTTTGCGACCTTCACCCAATTTACGCTCGGAAAGAAACTTATCATACAACTCATCAAACGAGACTTTGACAGCCAACTTCTTTGGCTTGGGATTCCCGGATGCAGAATAGAACTTATCGACATTCTTTGCCAACCAATTAGGGACATCTGTCTTGCCCTTTTTCTTAGCCTCATTGTAAGTCTCCAAGAGATATGATCTGAGATCATTGACATCCTTATCTATCCTTTCCCTCTCCTCCGGAGTACAAAGCACCCTGCTCTTGATGCACTCACCCTTCTCATCCCACATATTCGGATTGACAAGCGTACGCGTCTTCACCGCCTGATGAAAGGCGCGACCATCCACCATTCTCACATACAGAGGCACCATCTCACCCTCCTTGACCTTCTTCGTAGTACGGATCTCAAACTTTATCTTCATAGCTCAATGTTTAACTTCCGCAAAGATAATGATTTCCCGCAAAACTTGTTAAACATTTGTTAAACATCAAGCAAAATTTTATCAAGCAAAGTCCAGTATATTATCACCAATCCACACAATTATAAATATACTTATTTTATTATATATCATTACATTAGCCAATGTAAAAGAAGCCAGTAAAGCATAAGATTCCGTTGTAAAGCACCGCACTTTCGCGAATCCCAACCGAATCACACGAATCGCCCTCTCAGATACCTGAGAGGGCGATTTTGTTTGCTCGTTCCCCATATTTTCCGATATAATTATCTCCAAACTTAGGTAAGTTTAAGAGTTCTTATCTCTTAATTAAAAACTATATCCGATACCAACGTAAAATACGCCTGTGCGATATGATAAGTCACGAAGACTTCCTGTGTACCTGTTGAGCATACCGAAATTGTAGCCTACCTTCACATTGAAATTATCAAGGCCTGTGACGCCAACTCCCACTCCAAGTTTCAGATCGAAACGACCATATTCCGGTTCTCCTTCATAAACATTAATCTCCGTCAACATATCTTTTACACGTGTTTTTGACTGAGAAGAAAGGCCGCATGAAAATACTGGACCAGCAAAAACAAAGAAATCCAAAGTTCTAAAATCCTGGGAATACTTCACGAAAACAGGGATATCAAGATATGTTTCTGCCCACGAAGACTTCGTGAGAACGCCTAACAATTCTGCCGAATCATGCACCCCTGCATATGAGAACCTCAGTCCCGGCTGAATACCCAGATTACCCCATAACTTTTCAAGGAAGTTGATATCATAAGTCGCTTCAACATAAAAACCGTTAAGTTCATTGCCATTTTTCTGACCATCTTCCTTCTGCACACTATTGGACAGATTATATCCGAGTCCTAATCCTATCTGTGCACTTGCCTCAGCAGTAAAAAACATTGCTGCAGCAACTACGAGAATACAATAAATCTTTTTCATATGGTTTGTTTCAAACTTTAAAAATACAAAAGATTACCTTATATTCAATGTAATTTCACTCGTTTCTCCGAAAACACTGTCTAATCCTCCAATGCCGCGATATTCCTGCTTTGGTCTGCCCAAATCATACCTACGTCAAGGTAGCGTCCATCCTATCTGCACCAGTATCCTAATAGTGCATCATTATGAACATCATTCTTATAAATCCGCAATCCATTGTCGAGCCTTGCCAAAATCTTTTCTGAATCAGAGACACCTGGCCCGATAATCTTCAACTAATAAGTGGAAATCCCGGCATGGCTAAATAGAAAACGCTTCCCATTAACCTCAGTCAGATATGCCAACTCAAAAAGGTCATAGTTCTCACGAAAGAACTTCTGATAGAAGGGAGCCGGCTTGTAGTCGTACCTATGCTCACACAAATGCCGGTTCAGCCCCCTCCTTATACCTGGTCGAATCTATCACTGCCGATTCATTCCAGTTGTCAGCCATATATATCCAGCCTTCTCCATCAAGACCCTCCATATTGCCCTGCACTATGCAGACATTGTCCGATTCTGATGTATTGCTACACGCAGCAGCAAACATCAGAACCAGTGATGTAACGAATAAGAAATTTAATTTAGTCATTTTAAAATGCGTTTAATCCTTCGAAACTATTACAAAGGTCGAAATGCCTATTGAATCCATATGAACCATGTACAGGACCATTACCTGATTCTATCATACTGTCAAGTTCCTTCTTTGTTCAAACCACTTAACATATTATATATTAACAACTTACACCAATAAGGGTAGTGAAAATTACCCTACCCTTATACACTTATCCTATTGACCAACAGCGGTTTAAGCGCCAGCCAGTATGATGCATAGAGGAGTCTTAATGGAACTCTATTGTATAGAAACAGTAGTCATGAACCCCCTCTATATTTACCCATTCCTTGGGATGCAGGTGCTTATCCCTCAAACCACAATAATCCTGCATAGTCATAGGAGTTCCCATAAAATCCATTGTTCTGCAAACGCCTCCCGTTACAGCAAACAGAGGAATCTCATCATCGACACTGACAGTCTTATCCAAATAAGTTTCCATCGGAATATAACTGCAAGAGAGTCCTTCCGGGAATGGTATCGTATAATTCCTCGGTATCACCAGATCCACTACCCGCCCATCCACAGCGAATGACAAAGCGACCGAATCCTCTTGCTGTTTCATCATTACTTCCACAGACATCCTGTCTTTATGCCGGACACTTATTCCTGACATCTGCACAGGAATACCCATATCAGATTTTGATACGACACCACCCTTAGCAGCATAGCAATTTAATACTGCCGTTTTCTTAGAAGATAAATCTGCCTGGATACCAATCTTCAAGTATGTCTTGTTATCCAACTTCAACGACAGTTGAGCAGGTATATCCGTATCGATTTTCTCAGAATACTCAATACGTACATTTTGTGCAGATATTGGCACAAGGCCTACCACCATTAAAGCAGCAAGACTAATCAACAATCTCGAAAAAACCTTCATTTCGTCAGAAAGATTCAATACAACATTCTGCCAGACTCTGACAACTGATTTATAAAATAACTCTCCTGGAGATTTTCAACTTCCGACTATAAGGTTGTATCTCAAATCGTACTTTCTCACCACATACTGTTCCTGTAACAACGCCCTCCTTGAATTTCCTGTTGACTGCAGGGAACTCTGCTCGGAATGTGTTTGTAGTGAATCCGGCATCGCGAATGTACTCCTTGTCAACAGGAAGTCCATGGATACGTGTCAGTTTATATCTGGCCTTACCAATAGTCAGTTCCCAATCGCTGCTGACCGATATAGGCACACTGCGGTCTTCCTGTATATATAAAGTAAAGTACATCATCGTGTTCTTTTCATTCAGTTCAACATTGGACAACACGATAAAATCCGACATATCGTTGGTATCTATCTTCCGCAAGGAAGAATAATTACCCGAAACAAACGCATTCACAGTACCTTTCATCGGATCGTGGCCAAGGGAAGCCTGGACTCCATACTTCTGATCGCTGTTTGCATCCGGATTGATATCAAATTCCACTACATCTGCATCCAGAGGTTCATAGACATAGCATAGTCTGTAATGGCAATAATCCGGAGACCAGAAGATATCCTTCTCACTACCGGCCATCCCTATGATCTCTCGGCAACGGTATGTCTTGCCGTCAGCCACTATCACATTGTTCGCGTCATAAGAAATCCAAAGGTCAGTACCCTGCTGCAGGGTCGTGAATATACGAAGTTCCTTGGTCGAACGTTCTATCTTCTGAATCGTCTCACCAGTCATGTTTACCCTCACGATCGGCTCGTCGATAGTGACGATATCGGAAGCAGCCGAACTGTATTCACTGAGCAACTGCTTCTCCATCTGTCTGACGGTATATCCCGGGAAAGTCGCATCAAGGTCTCTGTATTCAGGCAGGATTGTACAATATCTGAGATCTCTTTCAGGTAGGACCATGCTAACCTGCGGGATATGTGAATCCCATGCGGAGCGTGCGATTTTCTGAATTATCGAGTATGGAAAATCATCATCTGAAGGATAAAGACAAAGTCCGTGTGCATCAAGCATAGGCACCCAGTAGAGAACCTCGTCCAATGTCTGGCAAGACCATGCAAAGTCGTTGTACCTGACAGAATAAGGCTTATCCTCTCCATGTATCCACACTCTCACCATTCTGGAATCAGGCATATAGGTATTTTCCACATCCTTCTCCTCGTTAGCAATATGGCTTTTTATACCATTCTTCCAGAGCATCTCCATCAATGGCTTATATGGAGACAGATCACTGCCATCGATCTTTATAGTCAGTCTTGTTGCCTTGTCTGACTGGAGTCTTTCGAGCAATCGTCCACCATATAAATCTTCAGAAGAAAATACTACAGGCGAACTCTGCTCGTTCAGCATATAGACATGCTGACCAGAGGTCTCGGATATCCTCAGCGTCTGATACTCTTCAAGGATTTCTGTACTTTTTGCAGTGTAGCCTAATTTGCCGTCAATGGTTTTGACTTCTTGTGCGAATGAGTCAGTGGCCGAAATGCATAGGATTGCAGTCAGGACCAATAATAGATTTTGAGTTTTCATGATCGGATAATTTACTTCGGTTTTGATGAAGCAAATTTAATCCGACATTATGCTGCAACGGGTATTATCGGCATGACATAAGCGTTGCAATTGCGTTGCAGCCTATTCTACAGCGTTCAGAGCAGACTCTCTCTTGCCTTTTACAGTTACAATTTCACCACACACAGTACCTGTGACAAAATCGATCTCATCTGTAATCGCAGGAAACTCAGCGCGGAATGGTGTAGTAGTATATCCGGCATTGCGGATAAAATTCTCATCCATAGGAAGACCATGAAGTTTCTGGACATTGTAGACACTGCCGGACTTGGTTGTGATGGCAAGGTCACTACCGACAAAGACAGGCACATGGCGCTGTTCCATAAGATACAACTCGAAATAGAGTATAGTATTGTCCTTGTTATACTCTATCGTCGAAAGAACAAGTGCATCCATCTGAGAATCAGAATCCACTTTTTCAAGATCAGCATAGGTATAAGGCATTTCCAGTTTAAGGCAGCCCTCGTACGGATTATGTCCTGCTGATGCCTGGACCCCATACCAATTATTCTTTTCGCTATCCGGATTGAGATCAAACTCCTTGACATCTGCATCCAGAGGCTCAAAGACATGGCATAACCTGAATCTACAATAGTCCGGAGACCAGAAAATATCCCTTTCGCATCCGGCCATTCCTATGACTTCCTTGCATTTGTATGTCTTGCCGTCAGCCACAATCACATCATTCGCATCATATGAAATCCATAAATCCTGACCCTGCAAGAGAGATGTGAATATTCTAAGTTCCTTGTCTGAGCGTTCTATCTTATCTATTGATACTACATTAGTTGTCACTCTTACCAACGGATTCTCTATTGTAACGACATCCGGTTCCGTCGAATTATATTCACTCAATAACCGGGACTCGATCTGGCGGACATTATAGCCAGGAAATTTTGCCGACAAGTCCCTTTTTTCAGGCAGAATGGTACAATCATAACCTCTCTCACCCCTAAGAATCATGCTGACCTGCTTGTTGTTGGATTTCCACGCCGATTCAGCGATCTTCTGGAGTATTGAATATGGAACCTCATCATTCATCGGATACAGGCAAAGTCCGTGGGCATCAAGCATAGGCACCCAAGACAGCACTTCGTCAAGTGAATAGCAAGTCCATTCAAAGTCATTGTATCTTATATGATATGGCATATCCTCTCCCTGGACCCGCACCCTCACCATTCTTGAATCCGTGTGGTAAGTATTCTCCACATCCTTTTCCTCGTTGGTAATATGGCTTTTGACTCCGACCTTCCAGAGACTTTCCATCAATGATTTGTATGGAGTTATGTCATAACCGTCTATCTTGATGGTCAATCTGCTTGCCTTTTCCCTTTTCAACTTCTTCGGCAGATCGATCAATGCGATCTCTTCCGGAGCATAACCTTTCTTAAGAGAATATTCTACATCAGGCTGATTTTCCGACACCCTTATAAAGCGATGCTCATCCAGAACCGCGTCATTTTTCGCCGTATAACCTAATTCAGTCTGCTTATTTTCACTGTTACGGAACACCAGGAACAATACTGCCACCACAATGCAACCCAACACCACCCAGAGATAAGGATTTCGCTTCTTGTCTTGAACAAGCGCATCCTGCTTAAGAGATTCATCCTTCGGCTCAAAAAACAGACTGAACACCTCCGGTTCCATCTTCTTCTTCAGCCTGTGCTTCAAACTGCGCACACTGCTATCTTCCATATTCAGAATCTGAGATATCGTAGCAGATGTAAAGTGCATTGAAGACAATACGCATGTAACCATGACATTTATGTTCCTGTCAAGAGAGATGGACTGGAACAGCGGAGAATACATCTCGAGAATACTTTCCCTGATACGGTTCTTGTCTGCACTTGACACTATCGTGCTTTGCATCTGTATCTTCTGTATCAGGAAGTACTCCTCGCTCTGTTTAAATGCCGAATTCAGGGCATTCAATCCTGCGGAAATGTTCTCTAGAGTATTCATAAGTATAATTTGAAGATACGAAGATATCAAAATTAATTGATTCACAGAAAGAAAAATATAACCGTAAATGAACATGCGTAAAATCACCAAGTATTTAGTAGATTTGCAAAACAAGCAAACCATCACCATACCATGAAAACCTACAACTTCGACAAGATCATTGACCGCAAAGGCACCGGAGCCATAAAGACTGACGCTCTCAAGAATGTATTCGGCAAGGAAGAACTGATTCCGCTTTGGGTCGCGGATATGGATTTCGAGACTCCGGACTTCATCCTCGATGCCCTCAAGGCAAGACTTGAGCATCCGGTCTTCGGATATACGGCAGAACCTGAAGACTACCGTCCTTCGATCATCGAATGGGTCCGGAACCTGCATGGCTGGGAAATCAGCAAGGACTGGATAAGTTACATTCCCGGCATAGTGAAAGGTATAGGCATGGCTATAAACGCCCTGTTGGAAAAGGGAGACAAGATCATAATTCAGCCTCCGGTATATCATCCGTTCCGTCTGATCCCGCAGAAAAACGGGAAAGAGGTCGTGTTCAACCCATTGCGCCAGACCGAGGATGGTGGATATGAGATGGATTTTGAAAATCTAGACACTATATGCGACGATAAATGCCGCATGCTTATACTTTCCAACCCACACAATCCTGCCGGCATAACATGGCCTCGGGAAACCTTGGAACGTCTTGCCACCTTCTGCCACAGCAAGGGCATAATCGTGATATCGGATGAAATCCACTCCGACATGGCCCTGTACGACAACAGGCACATCCCGTTTGCGAGCGTCTCACCGGAGGCTGCCGCATGCAGCATCACATTCGGAGCACCATCAAAAACCTTCAACATCGCCGGCATCGTATGTTCATACGCCATTGTCCCCGACGCCGCCCTCCGAGAGAAATTCTACCGATGGATCGAGGCAAACGAAATGGGATCCGCTCCCCTTTTCTCCCATATCGCCACTACAGCAGCATTCAGGCATGGAGAGCAGTGGAGGAAACAGATGCTTGAGTATGTCGAGGGAAACATAGATTACGTCATCTCTTTCTGCAAGGAACATATGCCACAGATAAAGCCTCTACGCCCTCAGGCATCATTCCTTGTATGGCTGGATTGTCGCGGGCTCGGACTGGAGCACGACGCACTCGTAAGGATGTTCACCGACGATGCAGGCCTCGCCCTGAACGACGGAGAAATGTTCAATCCTGGCGGAGAAGGCTACATGAGACTAAACGTAGGCACATCCCGCGAGACATTGAAGAAAGCGATGCTGCAACTCAAAAACGCAATTTCATGTCAAGATGTTTAAACCTTTACCGAACACTTGCATCTAAAGAAATCGAGTAAAGGAACAACCACAAAACAACTGATAACATGAAACGTTTAGCAATTATCGCGGTTCTTGCAGCAGCATTCTGCGTAGGAGCCCATGCACAGGAGAAACTTTACACAGTAAAGTCAGGTATCGTCACCATGGAAATGAACATGATGGGACAGAACATCGTACAGGAAGTTTACTTTGACGACTATGGCGTAAAGCAGGCAACCGTATCGGAGTTCGGAGGCAACAAGACAAGAAACCTCGTCATCGACGGTGAGACAGTAATGGTAAACGACGCTGAAAAGACTGCAACCAAGATGCCTATGATGGGTCAGAGAGAGGTTGTAAACTTCAGCAACCTTGATGAAAAGACTGTGAAGAAGTTCAAGGTAAAGGAACTCGGAACAGAGACAGTGGCAGGCAAAGAGTGCAAGAAGTATGAGGTGACTCTCTTCATGATGGGTCAGCCGCAGAAGCAGACAGTATGGGTTTATAAGGGAGTGACTCTCAAGTCTTCAAGCAAGTCTGATTTCGGCGACATGACACAGACTGCTACCAAGTTCCAGGAGAATGTTGAGATCGCACCATCAATGTTCACTCTTCCTGCAGGCGTAAAGGTTCAGGAGATGGACATGGGAATGTTCGGAGGCTTCTAGTAGTAATAAAAACATATCATTCATGGGGCTGCATCGAAAGATGTAGCCTTTTTTATTGTTTATAATACATTTTGGTCCTCAGCAAGAAAAAATCTTATATCTTTGTATTTATGCATAAACGCTAAAACTACGACATGAAAAGATTCCTTTATTCTGCAGTGCTTTTCGTCTTTGCTTTCGCAACAGCCTGCAACAACACTGTGACATTCGCTCCACCACAGTCCAGCGACAACGGAGACGGAACATTCACCAATCCTGTCCTCTGGAGTGACTGTCCGGATCCCGACCTTATCCGCGTCGGAGACGACTACTATCTTGTGACCACCACAATGCACCTGATGCCGGGAGCACCTATCATGCACTCAAAGGACCTCGTGAACTGGGAGACCGTAAGTTATGTATTCGACCGTCTTGAGGAGACCCCTTATTACAGCATGGAAGGAGGTACTGTATACGGAAGAGGCCAGTGGGCTACATCTCTCCGATACAAGGACGGCAGGTTCTTCGCATACTTCACACCGAACGATCAGCCCCCTAAAGGATGGGTATATTCGACAACAGATCCGAAGACTGAAAAATGGGAACTATACTCGGTCCTTCCGCATTTCCACGATGCATCATTCTTCTTTGACGACAACGGCAAGGCATACATGGTTTATGGCACAGGTATGATCCGAGAACTGAAGCCTGACCTCACTGGCGTATTGGAAGGAGGTCTCGACATGCAGTTGTTCGAGCGCGACAAAGAAGAGAACAATCTTCTCGAAGGCAGCAGGATGCTCAAGAAGGACGGCAAGTACTATCTCTTGATGATATCATGGCCAAGAGGCGGCATCCGCCGTGAGGTATGCTACCGCGCTGACAGGATCGAAGGTCCATATGAAAAGAAGGTCATCCTCGAGACTCCGTTCGGAGGTCTGGGAGCAGGAGTGGCACAAGGTACGATCTTCGACACACCGGAAGGAGACTGGTACGGAATCATATTCCAGGACAGGGACGGTCTCGGAAGAGCACCGATGCTGATGCCATGTACATGGACAGACGGCTGGCCTATGCTCGGCGATGAAAACGGCAAGGTTCCGGAAAGAATGCAGAAGCCAGTCCAGGGTCATCCGATAAAGAGCATAACAAGGAGCGATGACTTCAAGGACGAAACGCTCGGTCTCCACTGGCAGTGGAATCATAACCCGATCGATGAAGCATGGTCCCTTACAGAACGTCCGGGATTCCTCCGCCTGAAGACCAACAAGGTCGTAGAAAGCATCTATACAGCACGAAACACCATCACCCAACGAATGGAAGGCCCTCAGAGCACAGCAACAGTCTCTCTCGACCTCAAGGGGATGAAGGAAGGCGATGTGGCAGGATTCAGCGCATTCAACAGCGACGCGGCCATCCTAGGAGTCATGATGAAGGATGGAGCGAAAACCCTCACTCTCACAGAGGAGTCTGTACGTCTCCACCCTCGCAACAAGGAGGTTCTGGAAGTAAAGAAGGAGGTCATCGCAGAAGTTCCTCTCAAGAAGGACAAGATATGGCTCCGTATCGATGCAGACTTCCGCCCGGGCGAAACCAGGGATATGGCGAAACTTTGGTACAGCATGGACGGCAGACAGTGGAACAGAATAGGAGAAGACTACAGAATGAGATTTGACTGGCAGAGGTTCTTCATGGGAACCAAGTTCGCAATCTTCAATTATGCGACTCAAGAGACAGGCGGACATGTAGACGTAGATTATTTTGATTACAGAAAAATCAACAACTAACCCTTATATAATATGAAAAAGATTTTCTTTACTTTGGCGGCAGCCTGCGCACTCGCAGCAGGATGCGCCCAGACTGTGGAGCCGGAAATCGGTACCGGTAACCCATACCTCCCTCTTTGGGAGCACCTTCCTGACGGTGAGCCTCGCGTATTCGAGGATCCGGATAATCCAGGAAAATATCGCGCATACATCATCGGTTCGCACGACCTCAGATTCGGAAGTTACTGCGGTCCTGATATCCGCATGTGGTCTGCACCTGTTGAAGACCTCACTGCATGGGTGGACGAAGGTCCTATCTTCACTTATCACATCGACAACCAGTGGGATGTCATGTATGCTCCAGACCTCGTAGAGGTGAACAAGAGAGACGGAACAAGAGAATATTATCTCTATCCGCATAGCCGCGGATGGGGACGTGAGGCCCTTGTAGCAAAGAGCAACCGTCCTGACGGTCCTTTCACAGTAATCAACGCGACAGAGGACGGAAGAAGAGCTGTAGATGGAAGTATCCTCGGATTCGACCCTTCGATCTATGTAGAGCAGATCACCGACCCGAAGGATCCTGACTATAACATCGGTTTCCGCGCATACGGATTCTGGGGATTCCAGAGATCATCTGCAGTGGAACTCGACCAGAACACCATGTATTCTGCAAGACCAGGCGGTACTTACATCCCTTATTTCATCCCTGCAAGTTTCCGTTACGGCGTCGTAAGACAGGTGCCAGGAGTAAAGGAATATCCTGCACTCTACAAAGATCAGAAGCCTGAGGACTTCAACTTCTTCGAAGCATCTTCAATCCGTAAGGTTGGCAACAAGTATGTGATGATCTTCTCAGGATACTCAGGTCCGGACTATGGAGTAGGAAGTTCAAACTCAACTCTCCGCTATGCATTCGGAGACTCTCCTCTCGGTCCATGGAGAAGCGGTGGTGTACTTGTTGACTCGCGCGGTATCGTCCTCAACCAGGACGGAACAGCCCTCACTGAGACAAACTCCGGTCACAACACCCACGGTTCGATCGAGCAGATCAACGGAAAGTGGTATGCATTCTACCATCGTCCTCCACGCGGATTCGGTTTTGCACGTCAGCCTATGGTTGCTCCTATCACCATCGAGTGGGATGAGAAACCTGTTGCAGAAGGCGGTACAGTGGTCATCCGCGGATATGACCCATATGCATCAGACGGAAAATGGTCAGCAAAGGCTTCTAACGGCGACCACTACACAGGTGCTGAAGTCACTTCAGAAGGATTCCAGATCTACGGTCTCGCACCTTACAAGTACTATTCAGCAGGTTATGCCGCTTACTACTCTGATCCAAGAAGCCAGCAGGACTCATGGGATATCTGGGACAACAGCATGCCTGTAGAAGTTTCTGACGGCGACATCCTCGGTTACAAGTACTTCGGTTTCGAGGGACTCGCAGAGGCTAAGGATGGTCTGAAGCCTTTCGAGGGCGCCGTAAAGGGTAACAAGACAATGCTCAACGTATTCCTCGCCCCTAAGACAGATGCTTCATTCAAAGTCAATGTATGGATCGACGGTCCTTGGGACAATGCAGCATGGAACGGAAAGAAGATCGGTGAGATCGTTGTTCCTGCAGGTTCTGCAAAAGAAGTTACCGGCTTTGCTATTGACGTCGCAGACGCTGTCGAAGGTCTTTCTGGAAAGCACGCCATCTATCTCGTTGCTGAGGGAGAAGGCGATCTCTGTACTCTCATGGGTCTCGGATTCACAAAGGGAGGAAAGAAGATGAAGTTCCCAGCGGCTCCTACAGTAAGCATCTCAGTGAACGGACAGGCTCTTGAAATGCCTGCAGTTCCTGTAAGATCTACAAACGCAAACGGTCTGGTAACATACGACCAGTACGAGGTTGCATGCACTATGCCTGCAGAAGGTGCTTCAATCAAGGCTAGCGCTGACAACAAGGCAGTGAAGGTCAATGTTGGTGAGGTCGTTGACGGCAAGGCTATCGTTACATTCGACTACAACGGAGTGACCAAGACTTATACAGTAGTATTTGAGAAGTAAGATTTTTTCTTATATTTGTATCTGATAACGAACAAAACTTTACAATTATGAAAAAGATCATCTTAATCGCAGCAATGGTACTCGGTTTTGCAGTTGCTGCATCAGCACAGTCAAGAGCCATCGGTGTACGCATCGGAAATGGTGGAGAAGTCAGTTACCAGCACACAATGGGAAGTAACTTCCTCGAAGTAGACGGAGGTCTCGGACTAGGCTTTGACGGCGTATTCAATGTAGGTGCAACAGGTATCTACAACTTCATGATTGCAGAGTTCGGTGACGGATTCGGATTCTATGCAGGTCCCGGAGCAGGTGTAGGTCTCGGCCTTGGTGACGCTAATTACTTCACACTCTCTGCTGCCGGTATGGTTGGTATCGAATACAATTTCGCATTCCCTCTCCAACTCTCGCTTGATTTCAGACAGCATATCGGCATCGGTTTCGGTGGACATGGTATCTGGACTCCATCAAGCATCGGTCTCGGTGTACGTTACAGATTCTAATTACTATTGATTAAATTATGACGGCTGTCCTTGCGGCAGCCGTCTTTTTTTTGTATGTTTGAATATTAAATTAAAACATACGTATATGAAAAAAATCATCATTTCCCTCACCATACTTCTAGGAGTGGCAATAGCAGCATCAGCGCAGCCAAAAGCAGTAGGTCTGAGATTGGGAAGCACAGGCATTGACGCCACATACCAGCATTATATGGGAAAGGACCGATTCGCAGAAGGCAACCTAGGCCTTGACTTCGGTTATAATGCAAACGGTAATATCGGCACGAAGATCACTGCAACCTATAACTTCATATGGGCGCGCCCGGCATGGACTAATCAAGGCACATGGGCGCTTTATGCCGGCCCGGGTCTGTCCATGGGATTTGTTGACGACCAGGTACCATATGAAATTGCAGGAGTAATCAAAGGTCACTATGACAACGGATTCATGCTGTCGATTGCAGCACAGGTGGGCGTAGAATACAATTTCGAACTGCCGATCAGCATTTCTTTAGACATCAGGCCATATTTCGGATTCCATATAAACGACGGAAAGTTACGCATACCGAACACAGACACAACAGTCAACTATGAAAGCAAAATCGGCTTCTATGACAACGGTCTCCTCGGTTTTGTTCCGTCAGTTTCCATAAGATACCGATTCTAAGGATTCATCAGATCGACATTCACAAAACCGTTTATCTCTTGCATCAGTTCCACTGAAGCAAGAGATTTTCTTATAATGTCTTCAGAGGCATCAGGAGCAGCAGCGGCAGCCCTATAGATATTTATTGCCTCTCCGAAGCGATTGTTTCGCCTCAGTTCTTCCGCCTGCGCCAGCAGTTCGATCGCACTTTCACTTCTACTCATATACACACACATTCCTAATTTATCACGACACGCAATAATTGACTCAAACTTGCGTCTCGTGGTCGTTTTTCTTTAATTTCGTATATATTTCTGCCACGAAACGCAAAAACCACCTAAAAAATGCCTTTCGCAACATATCCCACCCCGCCTTAACGAAGGAACTGGTTTGGAACCTTTTATATTATTATAAAGACAGGATAGTATTGAAGGAGACATGCCACCCCCGGCTAGGGGGACAGCCCACGAAGTGGGCAGGGGGTCTCCGAAAATACTATCCTGTCTTTATATAGAACTTATAAATTCTAAACCAGACCCGAGAATCCCATGAACGCCATAGCCAAAATACCCGCAGTAACAAGCGCAATAGGAATACCCTTGAATGCCTTCGGCACACTGTTAAGAGCCAACTGCTCGCGAAGACCAGCAAAGAGTACCATTGCAAGACCGAAACCGAGAGATGTTGCGAAAGCATATACGGTAGCCTCGCCGAGGTTCATCATTCCATCAGCAGCAGCGGCAAAAGGAGAAGATTTCTGAACCACTGTCAGAGCGACACCAAGAACCGCACAGTTTGTTGTAATCAGCGGAAGGAAGATACCAAGGGAAGCGTAGAGTGCAGGACTTATCTTCTTGAGCACGATCTCCACCATCTGCACAAGGGCAGCAATCACAAGGATGAAGGAAATGGTCTGAAGGAATTCAAGACCGAACTTCACAAGAAGAGAGTTCAGCAGATAAGTCACAACTGTTGCAAGAGTGATTACGAAGCATACCGCCATTGACATACCGGATGCTGTGCTCAACTTGTTGGATACGCCGAGGAAAGGACATATACCAAGGAACTGTGACAGCAGGATATTGTTTACAAATATCGCTGAAATGATTATAAGTATATATTCCATGATTACTTAGCGTTTTTTGTTGTTAACTTTCTGAAGATCACGATAAGATATCCGAGTGCAAGGAAGGCACCAGGAGCAAGCACGAATGCAAGGATGCCGTCACCTTCGATGAACTTGAAACCGAATGCAGAGCCGCTACCGAGAATCTCACGTACGAGACCAAGGACAGTAAGGGAGCATGTGAATCCGAGTCCGATGCCGATACCGTCAAGTGCAGAATCTCCTACAGAATTCTTGTTTGCAAATGCTTCTGCACGTCCGAGAACGATACAGTTCACCACAATCAGTGGAATGAAGAGACCGAGAGTCTCATACACATCCGGAACATAAGCCTGCATTACAAACTGAAGCAAGGTCACGAATGTAGCGATCACAACGGTGAATGAAGGGATACGTACCTTGTCCGGAATATATGCTGCGATTGCAGAAATCACGATATTCGAGAGAATGAGGACGAAGGTTGTGGCAAGTCCCATGCTCATACCGTTGATGGCCGATGTGGTTGTGGCCAATGTAGGACACATACCGAGAAGGAGGACAAATGTAGGGTTCTCCTTGATGAGGCCTTTAGTTATAAGTTGAAATTTTCCCATATTCTGTTCCTCCATTATTCATTAAGAAGCATTGGGGTCTGGGCAATTGCCTGGTACACCTTCACTGCAAGTGCAAGACCGTCAGCATAAGCACGTGATGTGATGGTAGATGCTGTGATTGCATCAACGTCGCCACCATCCTTCTTCACTGCAAGTTTCTTTGCTGAAGGGTCGAATCCCTTGAACTGCTCAGAGAATGAAGGCTCGACACATTTCGCACCAAGGCCCGGGGTCTCAGCCTGAGAAAGAACCTTTGTGTTCCATATGACTCCGTTTGAGTCGAAACCTACCTTGATGGCAATAGGTCCGCCGAAACCTACAGGAGACACATTGATAGCGCATCCTACAGTGTTGCCCTGCTCGTCATAAGCAAGATTGTATGCATATGATGCTCCCTCGAAATCAACGGTCCTCTCTTCCTCGATAGTCACTGCAGAAGAAGGAAGCACCTCCATGATGGCAGCCTCGTTCTTAGCCCTCGCAGCAGCGTCGATAGGCTCTTTTGTAAGAGCATATACGCCAGCAAGAAGAGACGAACATACGACGCAGATTGCGAAGAGGCATATTGTCATGTTCCTGAATGATGATTTTACTGCCATAGCCTATGCCCTCCCGTACTTTTTAGCATGGAACCACTTGTTGAGAAGAGGAACCACAGAGTTCATGATAAGTATAGCGAACGATACTCCCTCAGGATATGCACCGAAGTAACGGATAAGCATGGTGATAAGTCCGATGCCGACTCCGAATACCACACCACCCCAGTTGCTCATAGGAGATGTCACATAGTCGGTCGCCATGAAGATCGAACCGAGAAGGAGACCACCTGTAAGAAGGTTGAATACAGGATCTGTATATTCAGCAGGATTGATTGCCCAGAAGATACCTGAGAAGATTGCAACAGTAGCAAGGATAGAAAGAGTGATATAAGGACGGATCACCTTACGCGCAAGGAGGTAAACGAAACCTGCGATAAGTGCGATTGCCGAAAGTTCACCGGCAGAACCGCCGATGTTTACGAACAGCATGTCCATATAGTCCAGACCTTCGATTGCTGCAACACCACCCTCCTTTGCAACACCAAGAGGAGTCGCACCGGAGAATCCGTCGATACCGCCGCCTACAAAGCCCTGCGGTCTTGTCCAGTCAGTCATGTATGTAGGGAAGGAGATCAGAAGGAATACACGGCCTACGATTGCAGGGTTGAAGAGATTCTGACCAAGTCCTCCGAATGTCATCTTAGCGACACCGATAGCCACAACGGCTCCGATGAAGACAACCCACCAAGGAGTGGTGGCAGGAAGGTTAAGAGCAAGAAGCACACCTGTAATGACTGCAGACCAGTCACCGATTGTGCATGTACCCTTCAGGAGGTATTTTGTGATAAGGTACTCCAGCAGTACGCATGAAGCAACGCTCACTCCGAGTACAAGGAGTTCCGCCCATCCGTAGAAGAGGACAGAAACCACCACTGCAGGAAGCAGAGCGATCACAACGTCGCGCATCAAAGACTTGGTAGAAGTCTTTGTATGAAGATGCGGTGACGGTGAAACCAATAGTTTATTCATTTCTTTGCTTTAATTAGTTATCGATTTAAGTGTTTCGTACTTGTTGGAGCAAAGGCCTTTGATTTCCGGAAGCATTTCCCTTATTTTTCTGCTTCCGGGGATTAAAGGTCTTTGCTACTTCGCCGAACGACCACGTATAATTCTGATGACGTCGCCTTTTGCAAGACGGATGATATCAAGAAGCGGAATATTGGCAGGACAACTGTAAAGACAGCATCCGCACTCGATACAGTCCTGTACAGCATTCTCCTCAAGTTCGTCCATCATGCCGTTACGCGCATACTTCTGAAGAAGGAACGGCTCAAGACCCATTGGACATGCCTCAGCACACTTTCCGCAACGGATACATGCTGACTCCACACCGCGCACTGTCTGCTCCGCTGTCAGATAAAGAAGAGAAGAAGAACCCTTCACCGTAGTCGCATCAAGGTTGGCGATAGCCTTACCCATCATAGGACCTCCGCTGACAATCTTCGCAGCATCTTCAGGAACTCCTCCTGCCACCTCGGCAACATACGAAAGCGGCATACCTATACGGAACTTGTAGTTGTGCTGCTTGTCCATAGGCAGGCAGTCTCCTGTCACAGTAAGCACGTTTGTGATAAGAGGCATGTTCTTCTGGACGGCCTCGTATACGGCAAGAGAAGTGGCAACGTTCTGAACCACCGCACCCACATCGATCGGAAGTCCCATAGACTTCACCTGACGTCCCATTACGGCATCAATAAGTTGCTTTTCACCACCCTGCGGATATTTCTTCTTCAGGGTCATCACTGAAATGCCTTCATATCCCTTGGCTGTCTTCTGAAGTTCTGCAACCGCAGCAGACATCGCCTTGATAGCCTCCGGCTTGTTCTCCTCAATACCGATGACGGCAGGACAGCCACCGAGCACCTGCTTCATGATAGCGGCACCTACGACAATCTCCTTGCTTCTTTCGAGCATGATACGGTAGTCTGAAGTAAGATATGGCTCACACTCCGCACCATTGAGGATAAGACAGTCAGCCTTCTTGCCCGGAGGAGGACAAAGTTTCACGTGTGCAGGGAAGGTCGCACCACCGAGACCTACCACACCATTCATCTTGATCTTCTCAAGAATGGCCTTGTTGTCTTCAGGAATCTCTGTCACGAGAGTATCTGTAAGGTCGATTCCCTCAGCCCACTCGTCACCTTCCACATCAATCTCGATATGGGTCATGTTATTTCCGGAGAGGTCCTTGCGAGGTCCTACTGACTTCACTGTACCTGATACCGATGAATGTACATATGCAGAAATGAATCCTGCCGGTTCTGCAATTATCTGGCCCACCTTCACCTGATCACCTGCCTTCACGACCGGAGTCGCAGGAGCGCCAAGGTGCTGAGCCACTGAAATGAATACCTTCGAAGGAACAGGAAGCACCTCGATCTTGCAGTCTTTCGAGATCTTGCTGTCGCTCGGGTGGATACCACCAATTGAAAACGTCTTCATCATAGTCCTATTCCTCCTTCTTTATGTTAGATTTCTCCACTACGGCTTCGCCTTCGGTCGAAATGACAGATGGGGCCGGCTTCGGTGCAGAGACAGCCTCAGGCTTCGGTTTGATTACCGGAAAGTTTACGGCATGGATGGCTCCTGTAGGGCACTCCGCAACACATTTCTTGCAAAGTTTACACTTGGTGAAATCAATGTATGCAACATTGTTCTCCACTGTGATTGCCTCGAAAGGACAAACCTTGGCACACTTGCCGCAACCGATACATGCAGCCTTGCAGGCTTTACGCGCAACCGCACCCTTGTCCTTGTTCACGCATGAAACAAAGACACGCATGTTCTTTCTTCCTTTGTTGCGAAGTTCGATGATGTTCTTAGGACAAGCCTTTACACAGGCTCCGCAGGCAGTACACTTTTCCTCGTCCACCACAGGAAGACCTGTTGCAGGATCCATCGAGATCGCGCCGAACTGACATGCAGCGACACAGTCACCGCAGCCAAGACATCCAAAAGAACATCCGGTATCACCGCTGTAAAGTGCAGCCTTCACACGGCAAGACTGATAACCGCCATACTCGTTTGTACGAGGACGGTTCTCACAAGTTCCGTTGCAACGTACTACAGCGACCTGAGGTTCCTTCACGGCAACCTCGACGCCAAGCACAGCAGCAACCTTCTGCATACCGTCGTTACCTCCCACAGGACAGAAGCACTTGTCCAGATTAGGAGACGACTCCACACAGAACTGAGCGAAAGCGCGACACCCGGCCTGTCCGCAACCACCGCAGTTTGCACCCGGCAAGACCTTCTCCACCTCGTCGATTCTCGGATCCTCCTCAACCTTGAACTTTTCAGCTACAAGGTAAAGAACCACAGCGAGAACGGCACCGAGGACGGTGACGATTGCAATAGTCCAGATAATTGTTG
>JAZRGY010000080.1:0-2108 GCA_045644485.1 Candidatus Cryptobacteroides sp.
TCAAGGAACATTCACTATCGAGAACCGCGACAGCAATACCCCATATATAAAGAAGGTACGTGTCGTGACCTCAGTTACATATTATCTCAAAAACTAGCATTTACAATGAAAAGACTAATTACAATCATTCTCATTGCAGTAATGACTCTTCCTGCGGCAGCGGTTATCAATGCGCAGGACAAGAAGGTTGAACGTAAGGCTCGTAAGGAACTCAGGAAGAAGGAACGGGCAATAAAGGATTCCTTGATGAATGTCATGCGTCTGGCCGAAGGAGACTCTGTCAATATCGGATACGGATATACAGGAAAGAATAAACTTAATTCATCCGTTTCACGTCTGAAAGCATCTAAGGATAATCTTGAAAGTTATTCAAACATTGCCGATTATATCCAAGGCAGGGTTCCAGGTGTCATGGTCAAGAGGGAAGGAGAAACCTGCAGATATGTTGTCAGAGGTATCAGTACCAATTCTGATGCGACAGATCCGCTCCTTCTTGTTGATGGTGTGGAAGTCAGCAGTTTTGACAGTATCCTGCCTAGTCAGGTGGAATCCGTCGAGGTGCTGAAGGATGGTTCGGCTGCCTCAATATATGGAATGAAGGCTGCTGGTGGAGTGATAATGATTACAACCAAGAGGTTCTATCCTTGATTGTTATCTTTTCTTTTGGAACGAAATAATAGCGGACGATATCTGTTGCGACCTGTGGGTTGCTAGCGATGATATCTTCCGCTTTTTTCAGGGCACGACGAAGTTTATGGTGACGATAGTGACGTCTGAACCATCCGTATCGGTGGTTGCGGTCGCTTAGAAAACTGAGGTCATTGACCTCTACCACCTTCTTTGATGTCCTGTAATCGTTATGTTTTTTCATCTGTATCTATATTTCTGACAAATTTAACTTATTTTTGTCATCGACAATCATGAGACGTTCCATATTCCATATTATATTATCAATCCTCATCCTGTTCTTTTCAGGAAGTTTCTCTTCTTATGCTCAGTCGCCTTTCAACAGGTATAATATAGATACTGACATAAACTCGATCAGGAACAGCGTTATTCCCGGGTTTTGCCATGAATATGACGAATATCTCCAGTATGTGCCGGCGGGGGTCATGTTAGGCCTGAAGGTCGGTGGATATGAGAGCAGAAGTTCATGGGGACGTCTTGTGGTTTCAGATGCATTGTCTCTTGCCATCATGGCAGCGTCTGTGGAGGGATTGAAACTGGTGGTCGGGCGTGAACGTCCGGACGGGAACGGTTTAGATTCCTTTCCATCTGGCCATACTGCTACGTCATTTGTTGCCGCCACTTTTCTTCATAAGGAATACGGATGGAAGAGCCCTTGGTTCAGCATCGGAGGATATACTGCGGCTGCAGTTACAGGGCTTACACGTATTATGAACAACAGACATTGGATGTCTGATGTGGTTGCAGGTGCTGCAATCGGTATAGGTTCCGTCCATCTTGGATATTTTCTTACAGACTTGATGTTCAGAGGGAAGGGCCTTAATGCAGCCTACTCTAAGCCAAAATTTCATTATGATTCTTCTCAGAAACACTATGTGGCAGAACTGATGTTCGGTAGACGCTTCATCCTTGGGGGATCTGACCTTAAGGACGAAGATAAGATTCCGGTTCGAGGAGGATTTGCCGGTGTGTCTGCAGATATTCCGGTCAAGGCCGGTTTAGGAGTTACCGCACGCGTCAGTGCCAACTCGATGACCTACAGGTCAGGTGAGGTACTTCCGGTATACAGCGCATTGGCAGGAGGTTACTGGAATCTCCCTTTCGCCGGTATACTGGAGTTCCAGACCCACCTGATGGCCGGATATGCTTCGGGACTTGACCTTGCCGCCGGTATCGGCCTGAGCATTATAACTGATTCGAACTTCAAGTTCAAGGCGTTTGCTGACTTCGAACACATGGGCCTTTCTTCATCCCGTTCCGGACTTAACACAGTTCTTATAGGCTGGAGTTCATCCTGGTTCTGGTAAAAATACCGGCAGTATGCTGATATTTCCGATTTTTGAATTATCTTTGCAGACGGTTCGCCTTGGTGGTGGAATAGGTAGACACGCGGGACTTAAAATCCCGTGGCCAGCAATGGC
>JAZRGY010000081.1:0-26269 GCA_045644485.1 Candidatus Cryptobacteroides sp.
TACGATGTTGACACTGAGACAGTGATCGGCTTCCTTAAGGCACACGGTCTTGAGAACGACTTCAAGGTGAACATCGAGGTTAACCACGCTACTCTCGCAGGTCACACATTCGAGCACGAACTTGCTGTTGCAGTTGACAACGACATGCTCGGTTCAATCGACGCTAACCGTGGTGACTACCAGAACGGTTGGGATACTGACCAGTTCCCTATCGACAACTACGAACTCACTCAGGCTATGATGCAGATCATCCGTGGTGGCGGTCTCGGAAACGGTGGTACTAACTTCGACGCTAAGACTCGTCGTAACTCTACTGACCTCGAGGATATCTTTATCGCACACATCGCAGGTATGGACGCAATGGCACGTGCTCTTGAGAGCGCTGCTGCACTCCTCGAGGAGAGCCCATATAAGAAGATGCTTGCTGAGCGTTATGCTTCATTCGACGCTGGTAAGGGTAAGGAGTTCGAAGAGGGCAAACTTACTCTCGAGGATGTTTATGCATACGGTAAGGAGGTTAACGAGCCTAAGCAGACTTCGGGAAAGCAGGAACTCTACGAGGCTATCCTCAACATGTACTGCTAGTCTTTGATCTAGACAGATTCTTCGCTTGTCCGGGGGCTTCATGCCTTCCCGGACGATGCGAAGAATCTTTTTTAATAAATTAATGTAACGATTATGACTAACGCAAATGATAAAGGCAGCAAGGGCTATCTTATGTCGATAGTCCTTGTGGCTGTTATTGGAGGTCTCCTTTTCGGATATGATACAGCGGTTATTTCTGGTGCTGAAAAGGGACTTCAGGCATTCTTCCTTGGAGCAAAGGACTTTGTTTATAGTGACTTTCTTCATGGTGTGACTTCTTCAAGCGCCCTGCTTGGATGTATCATCGGTGCAGCGCTCTCAGGATTCCTTGCGTCAAAATACGGACGTAAGAAGTCTCTCATCATGGCAGGTGTGATGTTCTTCCTTTCGGCTCTCGGATCATACGCTCCAGAGTTCCTTTTCTTCCCTAAGGGTGAGCCTACATTCTCGCTTCTGATCGCCTTCAACCTCTATCGTGTGCTCGGTGGTATCGGTGTGGGTCTTGCATCTGCAATCTGTCCGATGTACATAGCAGAGGTGGCTCCTAGCAACCTTCGTGGTACTCTCGTTTCATGGAACCAGTTTGCTATCATCTTCGGTCAGTTGGTGGTTTACTTCGTGAACTTCCTTATCCTTGGTGACCACATCGCTCCTATAATCGAGAAGATGGCAGGTGGCATCTATCAGATCATGAATCCAGGTGAGGCAGAGTGGATGATCGCTACAGGATGGAGATATATGTTCGTGAGTGAGGCTGTTCCTGCAGGACTCTTTACTTTACTCCTCTTCCTTGTGCCTGAAACTCCTCGTTATCTCGCTATGACAGGTAAGGATCAGCAGGCTCTTGATATTCTTGCCAAGATCAATGGTAAGAGCAGGGCATCAGAGATTCTTGCTGAGATCAAGGGTACTGTTACAGAGAAGACAGAGAAACTCTTTACTTACGGATGGCTTGTAATCTTTGTAGGTATCATGCTCAGCGTATTCCAGCAGGCTGTAGGTATCAATGCCGTTCTCTACTTTGCTCCTCGTATTTTCGAGTCGCTCGGTATGGGTAACCCTATGATGCAGACAGTGCTTATGGGAGTTGTGAACATCTCGTTCACTCTCGTGGCAATCTTCACTGTTGAGAAACTCGGACGTAAGCCTCTGCTTATCATCGGATCGCTCGGTATGGCTCTCGGAGCAGCAGGTGTTGCTGTAACAAGTGTATCTGCAGCGCTTCCTCCAGTTGTTGCTGTCATCAGCATCATGGTCTACAGTGCATCATTCATGTTCAGTTGGGGTCCTATCTGCTGGGTACTTATCTCAGAGATCTTCCCTAATACCATCCGTGGTGCTGCTGTTGCTATCGCTGTTGCGTTCCAGTGGATCTTCAACTTCATCGTTTCATCTACATTCCTCCCAATGTACAACATGAGCCTTGGTTCAATGGGCCAGAATTTCGGTCATGCGTTTACATATGGTCTTTACGGAGTGATCTGTATCCTTGCAGCCCTCTTCGTATGGAAACTTGTTCCAGAGACAAAGGGCAAGACTCTCGAGGAAATGTCAAAACTTTGGAAGAAGGAGAAATAAATCTATTTTTCGGTACGAAAAATGAAGTAATATTCCAGCCTTGGTCTTATCTGAGGCTGGAATATTTATGTTAAGAAGGATACTGTTTATATTTTTGCTTATGCTTGCAGGAGGATGTCTTTCCGCTCAGACTCCTGTGGAGAATGTCATAATAAAATACGAAGATGTCAGTGGGGCTAGAAACTTCGTTGCACAAGGCGTACGGATGATTCTGGCCAGGAAGTTCATCCAAGCGACGCCGGTTGCTCCGATTGCGTCAGATGTTGATGCTCTATATGTTTTGAAGATGCAAGATACGCCTCACAGTACTAGGGTAATGTTTGTCCATGATCTGGATGATGCTCTAAAGGCTTATGAATATTATGGCCGACATCCATCGAAGAATGGTGAAGTCGATGTATATGTCCATCACACTGGTCCTGATGCTGTAGATGAACTGGTTATTTATAATCCTGCGATATACTCTTTGAACAGCCTCTATGGCAATTTTACTGTTCAGGAACTTCTCGCTCTGGACAAGAATAAAGACTCTTCCTCAAGAAATCCTTGAAGCCATCGATTTCTGTGAATCTTTTCTGATCTTCGGGCCAGATTGTTGCCCCGATAGATATCCTGGTTCGTCTGCCTTTCTTGTTGAATACCTCTGCCGGTAGCCGTAGCAGCCTTATCTTCCAGTGGATGAGTCCTAGAAAGTAATAAAACCAGGAATTCCTGTCAATGAAATGTACCGGTACGATAGGAATATTCATTTTATGGATAAACTTTATGGCAGGATCCTGCCATTCCCGGTCTCTTATGTCCCAGTCTTTAATACTTAGGTCGGAGACTGCACCTGACGGGAATATTCCAATCGGGTGCCCGTTTCGTATGTGTACTACAGATTCCTTGATTCCTTGAATGCTGTCCTTTGCCGGATCGGTTCTTTCCGTTCCTGTTGGGCTTACGCAGATGAAGTTGCCGCTCAATGGCTCGATTCTTCCAAGAAACTTATTTACCATGACCTTAAAGTCTGGTCTTGTATGTCCGAAAAGGTCCACCAGCATTACTCCGTCTATATGCCCGTAAGGATGGTTGCTTATCGTTATGAATGCTCCTTCTGGTAATTTCTTGAGTGCTTCAGGATTGATGATCTGATATTTGACGCCTGTTTCATTCAGGATGCTTCTTGCAAACTCCGGCCCTTTCTGAGTGATATGCCTGTCATAGAGGTCGTTGACCTTATCTGCAGATAATAACCACATCAACGCCTTACAAAGGCCCTTTCCAATGCGTCCCTTGAATATAGGGACCTTACTTTCCAGTTCATTCAAAGTCAATAGAGGCATGACTCCTAAATTTATATAATTATTATATTCCTCATGCAAACACCTTACCTTTGACGATTTCTATGTCTGACAGAAAATTCAGAATGACAGTATATGACGCTAAAGGAATTAATCTTAAATTTGATGTGTTTTTCATCAAACAGGCTTTATGGTAACTTTTACACTTGCTCTATTGTTGCTGATCGGCGGGTATTTCATTTATGGCACATATGTCAATAAGATCTTTGCTCCGGATGAGCGCAAGACCCCCGCTGTAAGAATGGAAGATGGTGTGGATTATATACCTCTTCCCATCTGGAAGATATTTATGATCCAGTTCCTTAATATTGCTGGTCTTGGACCTATCTTCGGAGCAATAATGGGCGCTCAGTTCGGTACTGCATCTTATCTGTGGATTGTTTTGGGAACCATTTTCGCTGGAGCCATGCATGATTTCTTTTCAGGAACCCTATCTATCCGCAATGGGGGAGAGAGTCTTCCCGAGATTGTCGGACGCTATCTTGGAACAGGTACCAGAAAGGTGACAGGTGTCTTCACCATGATCCTTATGATTCTGGTGGGGGCTGTCTTTGTGAGCGGTCCTGCTGAATTGATTGCGGGTATGACTCCTGACTGGATGAATTCATATTTCTGGATTATCGTCATTTTCCTTTATTATATTCTGGCTACCTTGTTGCCTGTAGACAAGATCATAGGTAAAATCTATCCTCTTTTCGCGATAGCACTGCTGTTTATGGCGGGTGGTATCCTTGTGATGTTATATGTCAAGAATCCTGATCTTCCTGAGATGTGGAACGGTTTTGGCACCAAGTACGAGTCGAATCCTATATTTCCGATGATGTTCATATCCATTGCCTGTGGGGCTATAAGCGGTTTTCATGCCACTCAGTCCCCTCTGATGGCTCGGTGCATCACAAAGGAGAAGTATTGCCGTCCTGTTTTTTACGGAGCGATGGTTGCAGAAGGCATAGTGGCTCTTGTCTGGGCTGCTGCCGCGACAGCATTCTTCCAGGAAAACGGAATCATAGACCAGGTTACAGGTAATGCCTTTTCAGGTGCTGCAGTCGCTACAAGGATTTCAAAGGAATGGCTTGGCACGTTCGGCGGAATATTGGCTATCCTCGGTATAGTTGCTGCTCCTATCACAAGTGGAGACACTGCCCTACGTTCTGCCCGCCTGATAGCCGCAGACTTTCTGAAAGTGGATCAGCGTCCCGTTGGCAATCGTCTTCTGATATGCATTCCTATGTTCCTGCTGACTATAGGCGTGCTGGTGTACAGCCTCGCAGAAGCAGAAGGATTCAAGATCATATGGCGCTACTTTGCTTGGTGCAACCAGACTTTGTCGGTATTTACTCTTTGGACAATCACTGTTTATCTTGTACGCGAAAAGAAGAATTTTTATATCTCTCTGATTCCCGCTCTGATGATGACATTGGTATGCTCAACCTACATCTGCATCGCTCCGGAAGGATTGTCTCTTCCTCACACTCTGTCCTATATTATTGGTGTCCTATGTACAATTACTGCCCTTGTCTGGTTCATTATCTGGCATAGGAAGACATATTCTTCTGATAATAACCATTTCACAAGACTTTAAGTATGTAAGTGATTTGATTACATATAAATAGAAAATCAGCCTCTCAGATGTCTGAGAGGCTGATTTTAGTGACTCCGACAGGATTCAAACCTGTAACCTTCTGATCCGTAGTCAGATGCTCTATTCAGTTGAGCTACGGAGCCGTTTTGCAGTTTCCTGCTATTTCCTTATTCGCTTACTCTAGCGCCCTTCTTTTCCTTGATGCGAGCCTTCTTACCAGTGAGTTCGCGGAGATAGAAGATACGTGCGCGGCGAACCTTACCTACCTTGTTGAGTTCGATTGAATCAATGAATGGTGATTCGAATGGGAAGATTCTCTCAACACCTACACCGCTGGCAACCTTGCGAACTGTGAATGTTCTGGTGTTTGCTGATGCTCCACGAAGTTGGATAACTGTTCCTCTGAACTTCTGAAGTCTCTCCTTGTCACCCTCCTTGATTCTGTATGTTACGGTGATTGTGTCACCGGCTTTGAATTTTGGGTATGAGGCTCTCTTCTCGTTTGCGAAGGCCTGCTCTACAACTTTAATAAGATCCATTTCTCTATTAAATTAAATTTTAAGGCAACATCACGTTTCTTTTCACCCAGCGCGAGAGGTTGCTTTGATTTTGGGATTGCAAAGGTAGGAATTAATTTTAAACCTGCAAACTTTTTTGAAGAAAAATTTGAAAAAAGTTTCGCTAGTCGAATAAATCCTTTATTCTCTCAAAGAAACTCTTGTCTTCTTTGGTCGGATTCGGCTTGAACGATTCGCTGTCTTTAAGTGATTCGATAAGCGTCTTCTCATCCTTGTTCAGTTTTCGAGGAATCCAGACACCTATCTTTACATACATGTCGCCGGTACCGCCGTAACCGTTTACTGTCGGGAGACCTTTTCCACGCAGACGTACTACAGTGCCGGATTGTGTACCTGGATCTATCTTGATCTTGTATGGCCCGTCAAGGCATGGAACTTCCACTTCTGCACCGAGGATGGCTTCCGGAAGGGATACGATCTTGGTGTAATAGAGGTTGTTTCCGTCTCTCTTGAGATTTGGATGTTCCTGCTCTTCTATAACGACAAGAAGATCTCCGTTTATGCCGTTGTTCTTCGCTGCGTTTCCTTCGCCTTGTATTGTAAGTTGCATTCCGGCCTCGACTCCGGCAGGAATCTTGACCTTTATTGTCTCGCGCTTGCGTACAAGACCGCTTCCGCTGCATGAGCGGCATGGATTGCTGATTATCTTACCTTCTCCGCCGCACTGCTGGCATGTAGAGTAGGTGACCGATTGGAAGAATCCCTGTCTGACGACCCTCTCCACCTGCCCTGTTCCGTGGCATGCCGGGCAGGTCTTTATGTCGGAACTGTTCTTTGCTCCCTTACCGCCACATTCAGCGCATGGAACGCTTTTTTCAATGCTTATTTCCTTTTCAACTCCTTTTGCAATCTCCTCAAGTGTAAGTTTTACACGTACTCTTATATCGCGTCCTCTGTATACTTTCTGCTGCTGACTTCCGCGCTGTCCGCCTCCGAACCCGCTGAATCCACCAAAGCCGCCGAATCCGCCACCGAATGCACCTCCGAAAAGGTCATTCAGGATGTCGTTAAGATTTCCGAATCCTCCGCTGAAGTCGGGACCTGCGCCTTCCACTCCTGCGTGTCCGAACTGGTCGTAACGTGCTTTCTTGTCAGCGTCGCTCAATACGGAGTATGCCTCCGCCGCCTCCTTGAACTTCTCCTCGGCTTCCTTGTCGCCAGGGTTTTTGTCAGGGTGGTATTTGATGGCCATTTTTCTGTAGGCCTTCTTTATTTCATCTGCCGATGCGCTCTTGTCGACGCCCAGCACCTCGTAGTAATCTCTCTTGTTTGCCATAGATATTAAATTCCAACCACTACTTTTGCAAAGCGGATGACTTTGCCGTTAAGTGTATATCCTGTCTGTACGACGTCGAATACCTTTCCTTTCATTTCCTCCTCAGGTACAGGGAACTGAGCGACAGCCTCGTGAAGGTCGGTGTCGAACACTTCACCTTTTGCCTGAATCATTGCCAGACCCTTGCTTTGAAGATATGCCATCAGTTTGTGATAGATGAGTTCTGTACCTTCTTTTGCTGCATCGCTGTCTGCGGAGTCCTTCAGTACGGAGAGTGCTCTTTCGCAGTCGTCGAGTACAGGCAGAAGACCTTTTATAGTCTCAGTAGATGCCATGCTGACAAGTTCGAGTTTCTCCTGAGAGGTACGTCTGCGAAAGTTATCGAACTCGGCCATGAGTCTGATGTAGTCGTCCTTATCCTTGGCAGTCTTTTCTTCAAGTTCTGCGACTTTCTTCTCAAGTTCCTCTATCTTTGCCTTGTCCTTGTTACCTTTCTTCAGTATTCCTTTCTTCTCTTCTTTCTTCACTTCCTCCTGTACCGGCATCTCCTGAACTGTCTCTTCCATCTGTTCTGTTTTTGTATTTTCTGACATATTGTTTAATCTCCTTAAGTGTAATCTTTCCGAATAAAAACGCGACCAATGTCGCAATTGCCATAGTTATCAACATTTTAGAGTCCCTTTCATGCATTAATGCTGAAAGGAACTCCAAAATTACAACAAATAATCTGCCATCAGGAAAATACTGACAATATGGCAGATTATTCCTCTATTTTCTGATATTTAGGCACAAGTGCCTTCATGATTGTCCATGCAATAAGATATGCTACGGCACATATGCAGAATACTATCATGTATCCTGCTTCCTTGCCTTCGAAGCCTAGGAAGGAGAATGCCTTGCCTGCTCCCTCGGAGTAAGTGAAGAGCCATCCTGCTCCCTTGTTTATGAGGAATGAACTCACTCCACCGGCCATTCCGCCGATACCTGTAATTGTTGCGATCGCTGACTTAGGGAACATGTCTCCGATAGTGGAGAAGAGGTTGGCTGACCAGGCCTGATGTCCTGCACCTGCAAGTCCGATGATGATTGCAGGCCACCATGCGGAATATTGTCCCATCGGCTGGGCGAAAAGTGCGAAGAGCGGGAAGAATGCGAATATGAGCATAGACAGCATTCGACCGTTGTAAGGATGCATGCCCTTCTTCTCGACAAAGAGTTTAGGGAGATATCCACCGAATATGGAAATGACTGTGACTATTGCATAAAGGGTTACTATCAGCGCCATACCCATTCCTGAGGATGACTTGTAACCGAACTGGTCAGAGAAGTATGCCGGTGCCCAGAAAAGATAGAACCACCATACTCCGTCTGTGAAGAACTTTCCTACGATGAACGACCATGTCTGACGGTATGTGAAACATTTGAGGAAAGGGATTGTGCTCTTTTCTTCTTCTGCCTCCACTGTGACCGGCTCATCCTCGTCCTGACTTATGTATTCGAGTTCTGCTTGATTGACATGCTTCGACCTCTGTGGCTTGTCATACATGAATACCCAGAATCCCATCCAAATGAATCCGAGGGCACCGATGACGATGAATGCCATTTCCCAGCCACCTCCGATGCCTTTGTCCTTGAAGAACTGAGCCAGGAGTGGAATTGTGGCAGGAGCGATGAGGGCTCCTACAGATGCTCCTGCATTGAATATGGACGTTGCGAATGCACGGTCTTTCTTTGGGAAGTATTCTGCTGTTGTCTTGATCGCTGCGGGGAAGTTACCTGCCTCTCCGAGTGCGAGGATCGCACGTGCGGCGAGGAAAAGCCATACGCTTACAGACGCGATTGCAAGCGCTGCTGCAGAACCTGCTTCGACTGCTCCCATTGCCTCGATGGACTCGATACCTTCAATCTTCATTGTTGCCCAGCCGCATCCTGCGTGCAGGCAGGCTCCTACAGACCATACTCCGATTGCCCAAAGATATCCTTTCTTTGTGCCCATCCAATCCACGAATTTTCCTGCAAACAGCATGCAGAAGGCATAGACGATGGAGAATATCGCTGTGATTGTTCCGTAGTCGTTGTCAGTCCAATGGAACTCCGGTGCGATGAAGTCCTTCCATGTGAGTGAGAGTACCTGTCGGTCCATGTAGTTGACGGTCGTTGCCACGAAGAGCAGGACCACCATCCACCATCTCCAGTTGGTCATAAGTTCTTTGTTAGTGTCTTTTTTCATCAGTATTGATTTTTGTTTTTAATATGCACTGAAGTGCAAAACTAGCAATAATTTCCGATAATCCGTGCGCGTTCACGGGAAAATGTGTATCTTTGTTTTTCAATTGACAGATAGTGATTTTATGGCTTCAGATACGAATATGGTGACAATCAATGATGTAGCGAAGGCTGCCGGTGTGTCTAAGGGAACCGTGGACAGGGTAATTCATAATCGTGGCGAGGTGTCTCCTAAAAGCAGGGAGAAGGTTCTTCGTGTCATAGATGAATTGGGGTATAAGCCTAATGTCTATGCCTCTATGCTTGCCTCTCAGAAGAAACGTACGATATGTTGTCTGATCCCGGAATATGTTGAGGGTGATTTCTGGTCTCTGACTGCAAAAGGACTTATGGTGGCGGGCGAGACTGCTTCAAGATATGGAGTATCCGTGGAGGTTGTGACATATGACCAGTATGAGATCGAATCATTCCAGCAAGTCTGTCATGATGTTCTGGATATGGATCCTTCAGGAGTCGTGCTTGCACCTATCTTTCGCGCAGAGACCTTGCTTTTCGCAGGAGAACTGGCGAAACGTTCCGTTCCATATGTATATATAGACTCAAGGATTGAAGAGGATGCGAACTATATGGCATACTTCGGTATGCCGATGTTCCAGAGCGGATATCTTTGTGCAGACATACTCATGAACGGTCAGTATGAGGATACCGTGTATATGGTACGTCTAGAACGTGACAAGACCAGGCAGTCGGACCCGACAGGAGCAAGACGTGCGGGATTCATGAAATATATGGCAGAAAGATATCCGGAGACCGATATTGTCAATGTCTTTCTTGATCCGAAGGACGAGGTTTTACGTTTTGCCCGTCTGGATGAGGCATTCTGTTCGGAGAATGCTTCCTATGACTCTCAAGCCAGAAAGTTGATAGTCATGTGTAATTCAAGAGTACATATGGTGGCGGCCTATCTGAAGGCGCGTGGGTTGAAAAACTGCCGTGTGGTCGGATTTGACTTCCTGGAGAAGAATGTTGCCGCACTCAAGGATGATACGGTACAGGTCCTGATCGCTCAGCATTCCGACAGGCAGGCAACTGCTGCAGTTTTGTCCTTGGTCGACAAGTTCATCCTGAACAAGGATGTCACCCGCAGGGATAACTTTACCCAACTGGATATACTTAACAGCATAAACTGTGATTACTATATGTAATCGCCTTACTGCATTTCGTAAAGTTCTAGCAGACGGAATTCCTTTTCGTCAGTTTCTTCAATTATATGTCCGATGCGCTCGGATGCTGCCTGGAGACGGTCGTAGGGGAGGGTACCGCTGCTGATGGCATTTTCCAGTTCTTCCTTTTCTGCTGCCAGGACCTCCAGATCCTTCTCCAGTTGTTCCAGTTCCCTCTGCTCCTTATATGATAGTTTTCTTTTCTTTGCCGGAGTTTCTGTCTTAGGAGCCTCTCTGGCTGCTTTTTCTTTTGCCGCCTTTTCTTCTGCGCGTGCCTGTGAGCGTTGCTCCGCTTCATATTCCTTTATGAATTCGCGGTATTCACTGTAACTTCCGACAAAGTCCTTGACAAGTCCGTCTCCGCAGAATATGAAGAGATGGTCTACGAGTTTGTCGAGGAAATGACGGTCATGTGACACTATTATGAGGGAACCTCCGAATTCCTTGAGATATTCCTCCAGAATGTTGAGAGTCACTATATCAAGGTCGTTTGTCGGCTCGTCAAGAATCAGAAGGTTTGGCTGCTGCATCAGTATGGTCAGGAGGTAGAGACGGCGTTTTTCTCCACCGCTCAGTTTCTCGACCTTGTTGTTTAACATCTCATGTGGGAAGAGGAAACGGTTCAGGAGCCATGTGTCGTTAACGATATCCAGTACTGTTTCGTCAGGATTGAATGACATTCCGCTCTGGTGGTAATATCCTATCTTGAGTGACTCACCTCGTTCGATGACTCCTGTCATCACTCCCGGGTCGTCTTCAAACATCCTTCCTGTCAGGAGGTTGAGGAAGGTTGACTTTCCGGCTCCGTTACGACCGACGATTCCTACTTTTTCATATCGCTGGAAATTGTAAGAGAAAGAGTCCAGGTAGCATTTGTCTCCGTAGTAGAAACTCAGGTCCTTGCAGTTTATTATCTTGGTTCCCAGGCGGGTTGATCCCTTCATGGCTTCCATGCTTACCTGCTTCTGCGTATAGGCTTGAGATGCCCTGTCCTTCAGGTCGTAGAATGCGTTTATTCTGTAGCGGGCCTTTCCTGTACGGGCACAAGGGGTGCTGCGTATCCATTCCAGTTCTCTGCGGAGTATGTTGCGGACCTTATCCGTCTCGGCGTTGTAGTTGGAGATTCTTTCCTCTCGCTTTTCCAGATAGTTCTGATAGTTGCCCTTGTATGTATATACAGCACCATGGTCCATTTCCATGACTATGTTGCAGACCCTGTCGAGGAAATATCGGTCATGGGTGACCATCAGAAGGGTACATCTTGAGCGTCCGAGGCATCCTTCAAGGAACTCGATGGCATCGATGTCGAGATGGTTGGTCGGCTCGTCCATGATGAAGAATTCTGCTTCGCTGGCAAGCATCTGCGTGAGTGCTACTCGCTTCACTTCTCCTCCAGAGAGTTCCTTCATCTGTTGATCCGGGTCAGTGAGATTGAAGTTGGTAAGGAACTTCACGACCCTGCGCTCATATTCCCAGAGGCTTTCCTGATCCAGACCTGAGGTGAACTCTGTGCTTGATGACATGATCTGGTCGAAGATTGTCTTCTCAGGATCGAAGTCATACTCCTGTTCCAGAAAGGCGATCTTTATATCCTTGAGGAACATTATCTTTCCTCCGGAGTCTGACTTGTCCTTGCCCGCCAGGATCCTCATGAGGGAGGTCTTGCCGGTGCCGTTCGGAGCAATGAGGGCGATCTTGTCGCCCTCATTTATGTTGAATCCTATCTTTTCGAACAGAATCTTCGGTCCGTAACTTTTGGATATGTTTTCTATCTGTAAATAACTGGCCATATGTTATCTGAAGAATTTATCTACTTCCTTGACTGCTTCAGGAAGGGCGAAGACTGCGACACGGTCATAAGCCTGGATACGGGTGTCTCCGACTGCAATGAATGATTCGTTCCCTCGGATGATGCCTCCGATGATCGCATTAGCTGGGAATCCCATGTTCATCAGCGGTTTTTTTGTGATCTCAGTGTCTGGCGCAACGATATATTCAAGTACCTGGGCATTGGTTCCGCTCATGTATTTGATGAATCTTACCTTGTTGCTGAGGGTGAACTTGAATATACGTCCGGCAGTGATGAGTTTCTTGTTGATTACGGCGTCCACTCCCATGCTTTCCGCCAGTTTGATATACTCTATGTTCTCAACCTCCGCTATGGTTCTCTCTACTCCGAGCCTCTTGGCTGCAACGCAGGCGAGGATGTTGGTTTCTGAGTTGTTGGTTACCGCCACGAATGCATCATAGTCGCGGATATTCTCTTCAAGAAGCATATCGGAGTTTCTGCCATCTCCGTTGACCACTATGACATTGCTTGGCAAGGTTTCAGAGAGATGCAGACACTTCTCCTTATTCAACTCGATAAGTTTTATGGATTCGGTGTTTTTGGAAATCTGCTTTGCCACAATTTCCGCAATAGGGCTTCCTCCAAGGATCATCACCTTGTCGACTTCGATGTTCCTCTTTCCAAGATACTTCATCAGAGTGTCCATTCCCTCGCGCTTGGAGGCGATGAATACGAGATCCTGATATTTGAACTTGGTGTCGAACTTAGGGATGATGGTCTGGTCTCCTCTGGAAATGGCGACAACCCTGAACTTCTGACCGTCTTCTGCTGCAAGATTGCTGAATTCGATCATGTTCATTCCTATTATAGGCGATTCATCTTCAAGTTTGAATACTGCGACCTGTAGTTTTCCTCTGGCAAAGTCAAGCGAATCGGTAGATGCTGTACGTTTGAGAAGTTCTATGATCTCACCTGCTGCAATCTTTTCCGGGTAGAACAGGAGGTCTATACCCATTTCAGTGAACAGGTATTTGTTTTCATATGAAAGGTATTCCTCATTGTTGATTCGGGCAGTCGCCTTCTTGCATCCCATCTTCTTGGCCAGCATAGCGCTCACGATATTCACATCCTGAGATTCGGACGGATTCACGGCGATGAACAGGTCTGCTGTCTCCACCTGTGCTTCATGCAGGACCCGGATAGCAGAAGGATTTCCCTCCACTGTAATGACATCCGTATGTGACCTGAGAACTTCAAGTCTTTCGCTGTTGGAATCAATGACTGTAATGTCATTGGATTCATTGCTCAACATCTTTGCCAGGTGTGATCCGACCTCACCTGCGCCTGCAATTACGATTTTCATAATTTCTAGAATTTATAGAAATCTTCTTCCCTGATGCTGCCAAATACCTTTGGCCCTTTTATCAAGGACGAAAGAACTATCCATTTCCTGTATATACCCTTTACCTCGCCAGACTTTCCATAGATATCCAGATATCTGACTATCCTGTCCTTGGAAGTTTTCTTTCTGAGTCTTCTGTATTCCTTATGTGCCTTATAGACAGATATGAAACAATCAGCCTTGAAGGTCAGCAGATAGACGGCGGCGGAAAGTCCGTCCAGCAGCATTCTTGATAAGATGACCAGCGCTGCCTTTCTTGCTCCCTTTGCTGCAGAGGTCTCTGCATCTATTCCCTTGTGATACAGTCCTAATGCATATGTCTTTGCCAGATTGTTGCTGAGCATAAGAAGGTTGTTGCGATAGTTCAGGAACAGTTTGAATGGTGAGGTGGCGGGTAATGTTCCTCCTCCCACGTGATATACCGTCGAATCCGGTATTACAGTGACTTTCCAACCTTCCAACTGCATTCTCCAGCACATGTCGATTTCTTCCATGTGTGCAAAGAACCTTCCGTCAAGTCCTCCTAGCATCTTATAGACGGAACTCCTGACCATGAGACAGGCTCCGGTGGCCCAGAATACATCTGTAGGGGAGTCGTATTGTCCATGATCGGTTTCTATGCGGCTCATTACTCTTCCTCTGCAGAACGGATATCCGAATCTGTCGATATATCCGCCGGCTGCTCCAGCATATTCGAACAGTCCCTTTGTCTGATGACTGTGCAGTTTTGGCGCACATGCACCGCAATCCGGATGTGCGTCCATCCATTCCACCAACGGTCCGAGCCAATCCTCCGGCACCTCGATGTCGGAGTTTATAAGAAGAAAATATTCCGGTGCATCCGGGCCTCCGTCGAGTTCTGAGAAGGCACGGTTGTATCCTCCCGTGAATCCGAGATTCTTTTCAAAACGTAATGTACGTACCTGCGGGAACTCCTGTTCCATGACCTTGAGACTTCCGTCTGTCGATGCATTGTCTGCAACGATGACCCTGCTCCCTTCGACTTTCTCGCATGAATGCAGCAACCCCGGAAGAAATTCGCGAAGGAATCCTTCCGTGTTCCAATTCAGTATGACGACCGCTATCTTCATGGCACTAATCTACAAATATACAAAAACATTCGTAAAAGATTTCTCGACTACGCTCGAAATGATATCTTAACGACTTCCGAAGTATACGAATACCATTCCTATGAGGATGAGGAGCAGGTCAAGAATCTTGGCCTTGAGGTTGCGTTCCTTGAATATGATGACTCCACAGGCGAAAGAAATAAGTACGGATCCGCGACGTATCAGTGATACGACTGAAATCATTGCCTCCGGTCTGCTTAGGGCATTGAAATATGCAAAGTCAGCCGCAGCGACAAAGATTGCAATAAGAGGAATGGCCCTGCTCCAATGGAATGGTGTCGTCTTCTTTCGAGTCGGGTACCATGCAACCATGCAGACTACAGCCATCATTATCAACTGATACAGATTGAACCAACTTTGGACGAAGATAGGACTGAGTTCCTGCATTATGAACCTGTCATACAAACCGCTTATTGCACCCATTATTGTTCCTATGGCGACAAAGATCATCCATTTGTTGCGGGTGAAGTCGATGTTCTCCTTCTTGCTCGAGCGGCTCATCATATAGATCGATAGGATCGAAAGAAATACTCCTGTCCACTGGCACCAGTTGAGTCTTTCTCCAAAGAATACCATGGCTCCGACAAGTACGAGTACGGGTCGGGTGGCGTTGATGGGGCCTACTATCGTTATCGGGATATGTTTTATGCCGAAATATCCTGCAATCCATGATGTCAGCACTATGACTGACTTGATGATGACAAGGATGTGTGCTTTCAGAAGAGGGTGACCTGCGAATATACCTCCTGCCCATTCCGGGTCCATCGGTGCATCGAGACTTCCTGCAAATGCCGCTGTATCTACGATCGTACCGCTGAACCAGTCTTTTCCGACCAGAGTGTCAAGAAGGAAAGGGGAAAATATAAGAGTCGAGAACAATGTATTCAAAAGCAGCACCGGAAGAACCGCATTGTCTTTCAGTGCCGCTTTCTTCGAAGCATCATAGAAGCCAAGAAGGGTTGCCGATACGAACGCCAGCAGTAACCACATATCTTCTCAGGCTTCAGTATGTTAATGACAACCGCATCCGCAGTCGTCTCCGCATCCACTCTCGCAGTCTCCGCCACCGCATCCGCCGCATCCACCTTCATGTCCGCCACATCCGCCACATCCGCAAGAGTGTACGAACTCTCCATGGAGGCCCTCTATAAGTTCCTTTTCTGTGGCCTCACGCACTGTGAGGATTTCACCTGTGAAATGCAGAGTCTTGCCTGCCATCTCGCTATTGAGGTCGATCTTCACGACGTCCTCGAGCACTTCCAGCACGGTGCCAGGAGTGACACCTCCCATCTGGTTCACGAGTGGAACGACTGTTCCCGGGGTCATGAGGTCATCTCTGGTCTCACCGTTGATGACAAAGGCAGACTTCGGCATCATTATATAGTTTTCCGGATCATATTCTCCATATGCGTCTGCCGGAGCAAGAGTCACATCAAACTTGTCACCAGGCTCCATACCTTCAATATGTTCCTCAAGTTTAGGAAGGAGTCCTCTTGTTCCGTGGATATAGTCTAGAGGCCTTTCCTTTGTTGTCTTGTCGACGATCTGTCCGTCGACTTCAAGATCGTAGCAGAATTCCACTACTGAATTTTGTGTAATCTTCATATTTTCAGACTTTATTACTTTTAATTATTCTTTTACATGGGCATCATGCGGAGAATGATACATTCTCGAATGCAATGGTGCCGATCTGCCATCTTGCGCTCGGGCGATAATCGTTACCCGCTGCTATGAGGCTGTTCCAGAGATTTATGATATTGCCTGTGATGAGCATTTCTCTGACCGGATGCGTTATCTTGCCCTTGTTGAAAGCAAATCCTTCTATTCCGAAAGAAAAGTCTCCTGTCACAGGATTACAGTTGCCTCCGTTGAATCCTGTCACAAGTATTCCGTTGGAGCACTTCCGCATGATGGTCTGCAAAGATACTCCTTTTTCTTCTGAAGGCAACTCCTCCCCTTTAAGATAAGGCATGAGGACAGGGCGGCTCAGGTCTTCGACTGTAGGTTCGATGCCCATCTTACGAGACATGTACGTGTTTATAAAATACTGACTTACAATGCCGTTTTCGATGATGGCGCAGTCTTTTGTCGCCACTCCTTCTGTATCAAAAAGTCTGGATCCGCTCTTTCCAGGAGTCCTGGCCATATCCATCAGCGTCATGCCTTCAGGAAAGATCTTCTTTCCGAGGCTTTCCTCCAGGAAGGATACCTTCTGCTGGATTGAAGATGCGTTGAGGGCAGAGATGATAGGGGAGAGTAGACGTGAGGCGACATTGTTTTCGACGACCATCCTGTAATTGCCGGATCTGCGTTTCTTCGGTCCTATCTGACCGACCGCCTTTTCAAGAGCCTTTGCAGAGCATCCTTTGCAGTCCAGATTCTGTTCTTTCTGGGCAGCCTCCCACCAGAATCCGCTGAACTTGCTTCCGTCAGCGGCCTTTATTGTCGTTTCTGCAAAACAATAGTACATTGTTTCGGTATGGCGTCCTTCGAAACCATGCGAGTCTATGAGGTAATTGTCGTCTACAGATTCGCTGTATTCGCACTCCTCTGATATCAGGGAGTATCGTTCGTCGTCTGCATTCTTGCCGTAGATGCTGATGGACTTTGCCTTCCGGAGTCTCTTCTCTGCGTTGCTTTCTTCATACCCCTTGTCGTAGAGATCAAGTTCAAGTCCAGTCCTTGCATTCTTTTCTGTCCTGTCGGGATCAGGCAATCCTCTGCATTCGTCTTCCCCAAGCATGCGTACCATCTCTATGGCCTTACGGATAAAATCCTCCAACTCCTTCTTTTCCAGTCTGTTGGTTGAGAATGTTCCATACTTTCTGTCTGCAAAGACATACAGATATATTGAACGGTCTGCCGAGTGGGTCACCTTGTCAAGTTCTCCGTTCAGAAGTGTGTATCCGTCCATTACACTTTTGCTCAGTGACACCCTTGCCGCATCTGCGCCGTGTCCGACAGCATATGCTATGCAATCTCTTGCTATGTTTATTTCGTGTTCTGTGATCATCATTCTCCTCCTACTGTCAGATTCTTTATCAAGACTGTCGGCATTCCGCATGATACTGCGACACTTTGTTCCTTGCCGCATGTCCATGTGCCGTTATCGATCTTCAGGTCGTTTCCGACAGCAAGTATGTCAGCGAGTGCCTGAGGACCGTTTCCTATTATGTTTATATCTTTGATCGGCATTGTAAGACGTCCGTTTTCGATCAAGTAACCGCTCTTGACAAAGAATGTGAAGTCACCTTCTCCGATCTTGACCTGTCCGTTTGAGAATTCGTCGACATAGATTCCCTGTTTTACCTCCTCTATAATGCCCTTAGGATCAGCGTCTCCGCTTTCCATATATGTGGCCCTCATGCGTGGAATCGGGTTATATCTGAAATTTTCCCTTCTGCCGTTTCCGGTAGGCCGGACTCCGTACCATGAAGCGCTTATCCTGTCGTGGAGATATGAGGTGAGTACTCCGTTCCTGACCATATATGTCTTTTCCGCCGGTACTCCTTCGTCGTCGTAGTTTCCGGATCCTCTGTTGAATGCTACAGTGCCGTCGTCGACGACGTTGACTCCTTCCGGACAAACCTGTTTCCCCATTTTATCAGAGAATATCGATTGCCCCTTCCTGTTGAAGTCGGCCTCGAATGCGTGACCCATAGCCTCATGTAGGAGGATACCTGATGCTCCAGCCCCCATTACTACGCTCATCTGTCCTCCTTTCGGCCTTCGGGCCTCGAATCGTGCATCTATGCCTCTTACTACCTCATCTGCCAGTTCCTTGACAAGACCGGGACCGATAAGTTCTGCTCCGGTCCTGAAACTTCTTGACGCGCTCCTGTTTTCTGTCTTTCCCTCCTGGACGAACACAGCAGACACACTCACGCTTCCTATAGGCCTGGTGTCGCATGTGAGTTCTCCGAGGGAGTTATACATCATTACGTCGGTCACTGAGTCAGAAAGCCGTACGATGACCTTTACTATCCTTTTGTCTCTTCCGAATATCTCTTTCTCTAGATCCTGCAGAAAAGGCAGAAATGCGTCTGCGCCATAATCTCTCCAGTTCCGTTCCATCGGATAAAGGTCATGCTTCCTGTCCTGTACCGTGCTGTATGAGCGGTTTCCTGTTGTTCCCAATGCTATGGATGACGCAGCCTGCGCTGCTTTGAGCATGTCAGGCATGTCTGTGTTCTCAGAATATGCATAACCGGTCTTCTCTCCTTTCAGCACTCGAATGCCGACTCCATAATCTGTATGGAAGCCTCCGGATGAAACCACTCCGTCCTTGAGCAAGAGATTGAAGAAGGTGGTATGTTCGAAATACAGGTCAGCATAGTCCCCGCCATGGGACAATGCTGTCGCTGTGATGTTTTCTAGTTGTGAACGGGTGACCTTGAACAGGTCCAGATAATATTTTTCTGTATTCATGTCTGTCTATAGGGATGGGATCTCTCCGTTTTCTTCCACATGCTTTCTATGCTCGTTGGCCATGGCCAGTATCTTTTCGTATGTCGCTTCATCCCTGATGTTGACGACGTCATTACGTGAGCCTTCAGCAATTACCCTGAACGGTGCCTGAGAGTTGTCTGCAAGAATCCATCTGTCGCAGACAGGGGCATAATAGTGGAAGAAGTAGTCGATTCCTACATTATATCTTCTTCTGATAGTTTCTTCGGGAATGTTGTGACCTCCTGTCTCGACCCTTGCCTTGACGCGTTCTATTGCAAGTTCAGGTGAGTTGAGCCAGAAATACAGAAGGGTTACCGAATATCCTGCATTCTGAGCCATGCGGACTGTCTTGAGGAGAGTCCTTGTTGCCAGGGTCGTCTCTACGGCGAAGTCGCTGTTCCTCTTCAGGAGATAACGTATCTTCAGGAGCATGTACCTGCTTGCCTGAATGGATGCATTCTCCGGGTTGAACGGAGACAGGCTTTTGGCGAATTCGTCTGAATTCACAAATTCGCTGCAATCCAGCATTTCCGGCAGCATAGAGTATGAAGCCGTGGTCTTGCCGGCTCCGTTGCATCCTGATATTATATATAAACGTGGCATATTCAGATTATCTATGTGTCACTCCATATCCGAAGAGTGCAAAGTCTCCCAAGCATGGATCTTCCGGCCATATTTCGCGGAATACGTCGGTTATTTCCTGGGCGGTAACAATGTCTTTCTGCTTGCGTGCGGTAAGTCCGAGACTTTTGGCCTGTTCGTACACATGGACGTCCAAAGGCAGTATAAGGGCTTTCTTGTCAGATGCCTTCCATACTCCGAGGTCTACCTTGCCGTCGTCTCTGGTCAGCCATCTGCGCATCATGCTGATCTTCTTGTTAGGAGCCTTCCTGTCTTCCTTCTGTCCGAAGATCATGCACCTGATTTCGGAGTCTGTGAGTCCTTCGATGCTTTCACGAGTGCTGTAGATGTTTTGCAGTCTTCCGCATATGGCGGCGAAGTCTCGCCACTTTATCGTCCTGTGCATGCTGGCATCTTCGTCGCGGTATTCTCCTCCCATTACATACTCATACGGCCTCCATTCCATCTCGTCCAGCATCCTGCTGCAGTCCCTGACTATCATCTGACGTCTTCCCCATGCAAGATGGGAAGCAAGAAGAGCCGATATCTCAACATCGGCCAATGATGCTTCTCCCGATCTGTACTTCTGTGCGAAGTGGGTCGGGAAAATGACAGGGTCTTCCTGAAAATATTTCGGGTCATTATATTCTTGAGCCCACCCGGTCAGGGTCTCTTTCAGTGCTGCGTCCATAGAAGGTGCAAATATAATAAAAAGACCGGTCACGAAAACGTAACCGGTCATAATATTGTTGTAGTTTGGAATTACTCTGTAGCAGATTCGATACGCTTCATGTTGACGAACATGAAGAGACCTGCAAGTACGCAGATCGCGATGAGAACAACCCAGATTGTCCAAAGAGGAATCCTCATCCAGAGGAGACCAGGAACTGATACGAGGTAGTTTCCGATCGCTGTTGCTGCAAACCATCCTCCCATCATCATACCCTTGTACTTAGGAGGAGCAACCTTCGATACGAATGAGATACCCATAGGCGAGAGGAGCAACTCTGCAAATGTGAGTACGAGGTATGTCGAGATGAGCCATGTAGGAGAAACGAGGTCAGGGCTTACTGTTCCACTGAGTTCCTTTGGAGAAGCAAGACCCATTGATCCGAGAGTAAGGATGAGGAAGCCTGCTGCTGCAACGAACATTCCGAGTCCGATCTTACGAGGTGCAGACGGCTCCTTGCCCTTCTTTGCCAAAGCACCGAAGATGGCGAGAGATACCGGTGTGAGTGCAACTACATAGAATGGATTGAACTGCTGGAAGTCAGATGGCTGGATGTTTACTGTACCAGGCATTCTCATGTAGAGGACTGCAGCGAGCACCCAAAGTGCTACTGTAGCGATGCCGGATGTGAGTTTAGCCTTTCTTGTCTCTGACTGGAATACGCTGAAAAGAGTGTATACAGATGCTGCGATAAGGGCAAGGCACCAGATGTTGAAGCCGATTCTGAGACCTCCTGTAACGCTGCTCGCTGTGTAGTCACGTGCGAAGAATGTCATTGTTGCACCGTTCTGGTGGAACGCCATCCAGAAGAAGATCACCACAGCGAATACGAATACGAGGGCGCCGATACGGCTCTTTGTCTGTGCTGGAGTGAGTTCTACCTCTGCTGTCGGATTTGCAGCCTTTGCCTGCTTTGCATTGACGTCTGCATGCTTGAACCATGAACGGCATCCGTAGTAGATGAGTACTGAAAGGATGAGTGAAACACATGCCACTGCGAAGCCTCCGTTATATGCAGTCGAAAGTCTTTCAATATAATAAGGAGCAAAAGCGGCCATGTCCATTCCTGCTGCACCTGGCATTGTCGCTGCAATGCTCTGGAGGGTGTTCATGTTTTCAGGAGTGATGGTTCCGTCCATTACCTGATGGGCGAGAGCAGGTACATTAGCGTTGTAGAACAGGTCATATTTGCTGAGTGACCAGTTTGTCATTGCCTTTGCCATTGAAGGAGCGAACATTGAACCCAGGTTGATGGCCATGTAGAAGAGGCTGAAGGCAGCGTCTCTCTTGGATGCATACTTAGGGTCGTCGTAAAGGTTTCCTACCATTACCTGGAGGTTACCCTTGAAAAGTCCGGTACCTATTGCAATGAGAGTGAGTGCTCCGAACATCAGGATCTTTCCTGCAAGATCCGGTGCTGTCGGGATTGCCAGACAGAGATATCCGAGGAACATCACGCCGATACCGATTGTCACACATTTTCCATATCCGATCTTATCTGCGAGGATACCGCCGAAGAAAGGCATGAAATATACACCTGCAAGGAAGATTGAATAGATCTGTGTGGCTGCTGCTGCGCTGAATCCGAACTTCGCCTGGATGAACAGGAGGAAGATGGCCAGCATCGTGTAGTAGCCGAAGCGCTCGCCTGTATTGGCAAGTGCAAGGGCAAAGAGTCCTTTTGGTTGACCTTTAAACATAGTTTTTGTGTTTTTATTGATTATTGATATTGTTTACAGTTTGTTGCAATGTATCATGTGTGCACGCACACAATCGTGCAAAGATAATAAATTTAATTTACAGGCAAAATATCGGAATTCATCTGGAAAATAGGTATATTTGCTATTCTGTAAGCAGAGTGCTTATGCCACAATAGAGTCCAAGTGGTTTTGTTGTGATGTGCAATATGTTGGAAATGAAGAAATTAGTCGTAAAGATAGTCCGCGGAGGCATTGTTGTCCTTTCCCGTCTTCCGTTGAAATTCCATTATTTCATGGGAGATGTTTTGTCGTGGCTTGCCAAGAATGTAATACGTTATCGAAGCGACGTTGTCCTGCTTAATCTGTCGAGATCTTTCCCCGAACTGAAATGCAAGGGTATCAGGAATGTATATGATGAATACTACCGTCATTTCGGTGAATTGGTAGCAGAAACCATATGGTTTGGAGGAAGCAGTTATTCCAGACTGAATAAGAAGGGGATAGTCACTGTCATGAATTCCAAGGAAGTTTCTGAAATCTTTGACTCGACCCCGAGCATGACAGTCTTGAGTACACATTGCGGTAACTGGGAACTGCTGGGAGGTCTTCTCGGGTATCCTACTGCGGACGGGGGTAGACTTTCTGTTCCGGAATCTGCTATTTCTGTAGTATATAAGGAGATGTCGAACAAGATAGCAGACAGGGTGTTTGCATTGAACAGGATTTCACCTTTGGAGGAAGTGGGTACGGAATGTGAGGTCGAATCCCATAACATACTGCGATATTCCATAAAGCATAAGGACGAAAGACGAATGTACATATATCCTGCCGATCAGGCTCCTTACTGGGGTGCGGGAAGACATCCGATAGGTGTTTTCATGAATCAGGAGACTACCGCAATGATAGGAAGCATGGGTGTCGCCTGCAAATTGTCGCATTCTGTGGTGTACCTCAAGATGAAACGTGTCGAAAGGGGAAAGTATGAGATGACGTTCATCCCGATATGTCGGGATGCTTCGACGATGACTCCTGAAGAAATAGTGAGAAGATATTATGACCTTCTTGAAGAAGAGATAAGGGAGACCCCGCACAACTGGCTGTGGTCTCATAACAGATGGAAATGGTAAAACATTGATGATATGAAAAGAATGATCAGAACGCTTATTATGATGGCTCTGGCTGTGGTGCCTGTCGTGGCATCTGCCCAGAAGTCTTCCGATCCGGACGGATATGTCACATATTCCCTGCCGTCTACAGTGCTTGTACTGGAGGTGGAGGCTGTTCAGGAAAGTTTCTATGCCGGTCCATATGCCCGTTATGCCGAAAAGTATCTCGGAATCAAGGTAAGGCAGCAGAATGAGACAAAATGGGAAATAACCCAGGTGAGTCTTGCTCCTGTGGTGGAGGCTGACCTTAGCAGAAGGTATGCGATTGCCTTCAAGAAGGATGCTCCGGACCTGTCATTTCTGGAACTGTCTTCTGCAGGACTCATCTCGTTTGCTGATGGAGGACAAGGTGTGGGCCATACCTGGCGTTTCCCGATGTCCGGTTCCGCTGATTTCTCTGACAGGGGTGTCTCGTCAAATCTGAAGTCTGAGGCGACCACTCTTTACCGTGGAGAAAGAAAGGAGACAGCCTACAACAGGGTTTCTGTCCAGCAGAATATGGTTGTGGAGAAGACTCTTGAACAGAAGGCGGCAGAGACTGCTCAGACGATTGTAAGGTTACGCGAACAAAGACTTCAGATCGTTACAGGAGATACAGATGCTACTTATAGCGGAGAGGCTATGGGGGCTGCCGTTGCCGAACTTACACGTCTTGAAGAGGAATATCTGTCTCTTTTTACAGGATATTCGGAGTATCAGACCCAGATGAAGACTTTTGAGGTTCAGCCAGGCTCTGACAGGGAAAGTCAGATGTATATGGCATTCAGGGTGTCCGATACAGCGGGACTCGTTCCTGCAGATAATCTTTCCGGCAGACCGGTGGTGATGGAGATCGTACCTCAGGATGTGGCCGTACCTGTGGTGAAGCAGGTTTCTCCTAAGATCCCGACCTATAATTATCTTATCCCTGCCGTATGTACGGTAAAGGTCAAGGACGGTGCGGATCTTCTTATCCAGACACGCGTTCCGGTATATCAGTTGGGCGTCCTCGGGTCGATGCCTGTAAATGCAACTTTGCAGTAAAACACATAAACAAACATAGATTATGACAATCAAGGAACTTGATCCACAGGTCGTGTGGAAAAACTTTTACGCACTTACACAGATTCCTCGCCCTTCAAAGCATGAGGAGAAGGCTGTGGAGTATATGTACAACTGGGGTAAGGAACATGGTCTGGAGACCATCAAGGATGAAGTCGGCAACATCATCATCCGCAAGCCTGCTACTCCGGGCTGTGAAGATATGAAAGGCGTGATACTTCAGGGCCATATCGATATGGTGCCGCAGAAGAATGCCGATACTGTACATGATTTTGAGAAAGACCCTATCCAGACATGGATTGACGGAGATTGGGTAAGAGCAAAAGGAACCACTCTCGGAGCAGATAACGGACTAGGTCTTGCATTGGCAATGGCAGTTCTTGAGTCTTCCGATATCAAGCATGGTCCTATCGAATTCTTGTGTACCGTAGATGAAGAGACAGGAATGACAGGTGCTATGGCTCTCAAGCCGGGTCTTCTGGAAGGAGATATCCTGATCAATCTGGATTCGGAGACAGAGGGAGAACTTTATGTGGGATGCGCCGGAGGACTGGATGCTTCTGCTTATGATACATATGTTCCTGCGGAATATGACAAGTCGTGGGAATGTTGGTCGCTCGAAGTTAAAGGCTTCAAGGGAGGACACTCGGGAATGGATATCGTGCTTTATCGCGGTAATGCCAATAAGGTGGCTGCTAGAGTGCTTTACGCCCTTATGGCATACGCTGATGTAAAACTTCTCGATTTCGAGGGAGGTACATTGAGAAATGCCATTCCTCGCGAGGCTTTTGCAACCGTTTATGTTCCTGCAGATAAGGTGGAGACTGCAAAGATGATTTTCGACAGGATTACCGCTGCAATCAAGAAGGAATATGCCGGTACGGATCCTGATTCTCAGTTCATCTTCAAGCCATATGAGTGCTCGGAAGGTGAGTGCTGCGGAGGTGATGAGTGCAAGTATGTTCCTGAGGCTGATGCCTTCCGTTATATCCGTGCGGTTCTTGCATGCCCGGATGGAGTAAAGAGAATGAGCAGCGAGATGACCGATCTTGTCGAGACTTCAAACAATCTCGCTATGGTGAAGATTGCTGGAGGAGAATTCAGTGTGCATACGCTTATGAGAAGTTCTGTCGAGATTTCAAAATATATCCTTTCACAGAAGTTCGAGGCTGTCTTTGCGCTCGCAGGTATCAAGAGTACCTTTACTGGCGGTTACTCGGGCTGGGCACCAAACCCTGAATCGGCAATTCTTACCACAATGAAGAGAGTCTATAAGGATCTTTACGGCAAGGAACCTGCCGTCATGGCTATCCATGCAGGTCTGGAGTGCGGTATCCTCAGTGGGGCATATCCTCATTGGGATATGGTTTCATGCGGTCCTACCCTTATGAGCCCTCACTCTCCTGACGAGCGTGCAAACATTCCGTCAGTGGCAAAATGCTGGGAGTTCCTCAAGGCTGTTCTTGAGAATATTCCTGTAAAATAATTTGATTTTCAGATAATTATTTCTATATTTGCAGCCCATTTTGGTGGATTGAGTCCTCTGAAATGGGTGCAAATTATTATAAAACAATAAATTACAAACAAAATGCTTAAACAGTACGAAACCGTTTTCATTGCAACTCCCGTTTTGTCTGATGCTCAGATGAAGGAAGCGGTCGCAAAGTACACCAACTACCTCAAGGAGCGTGGTGCAGAGATTGTGTACGAAGAGGACTGGGGTCTTAAGCAACTCGCTTACCCTATCCAGAAGAAGACTACAGGATTCTATTATCTTATCGAGTTCAAGGCTGAGCCTTCACTCATCGCAAGACTCGAGACTCAGTATCGTCGTGATGAGAGAATCATGC
>JAZRGY010000082.1:0-2506 GCA_045644485.1 Candidatus Cryptobacteroides sp.
CTTGTATTCAAGATGTACTATGCTTTTCTAAGGCATCCCATGATAAACTCAAAGGGAGCGGATATGTCCATACTGTTCGGATTCACGAAATACATATTGGAACTTATCGAGAAAGAAAAACCGTCCCATCTGGCAGTGGCCTTCGACCCTCCTGGAGGCACATTCAGGCATGAAATGTATCCCGAATACAAAGGTACCCGAAGCGAAACCCCGCAACTGGTGATAGATTCTCTGGAGCCACTCTGCGAATTATGCAAGGCAATGGGATTTCCCGTACTCATGATCAAGGGATATGAAGCAGATGATGTTATCGGTTCCATGGCCAAAAGAGCCGAGAAGGAAGGCTTCGAGGTATATATGGTGACTCCGGACAAGGACTACGGACAACTCATAAGCGAAAACATCATACAATACAAGCCAGGTAAGTCGGGCAGCGACAGCGAACTGGTCGACGTACAGAAGATCTGCAGCAGGTTCGGCATCGAAAGACCAGAACAGGTCGTGGAAATACTTACCATATGCGGAGACACTTCGGACAACGTACCTGGAGTCAAGGGTGTAGGCGAAGTCGGAGCAGGTAAACTGATCGCAAAGTTCGGTACAGTAGAAAACATTTACGCTCATCTGGACGAACTCACACCTAAACAGAGAGAGGCCTTCGCCAGCGCAGAAGACCACATAAGACTGAGTCATGACCTTGTAACCATCAAGACAGATCTGGATATTCCTGTGGATAGCGGTGAGATGGAAATCAAAGGGTCGTACACTCCTGAAGTTGCAGACCTGTTCGAGAAATACGAATTCGGGTCCCTCAGGAAGTTTTTGGGAAGTACGGAACCGGCATCTCCTAAAGAAGGAAAGAAACTCTCGTTCATAGAGACAGAGCCGTCAGATGCGGTCAAGGCAGCACGTAAGGCGGGATGTTTCGGCATAATCTCAGAAGGCGCTCAGCCTGGCATGTTCACCACGGTCAGCAGAATCACCATTTCGGTCATCGACGCCGACAGATGTCTTGTATCAGAAGGAAACGTAGAGGATTTCAGGGCCATAATCGAGGACAAGGATATAACAAAGTACGGATACGACCTTAAGGCACAGCGCAATCTTCTTGCCCGCAACGATGTCAATATGGCAGGAAGATACATGGATATCGAACTGATGCATTACCTCGTCAATCCGGAAAAGAGTCATAAGATAGATATCCTGTCACGATCATACCTCGATATAAATCTTGAGGACTGTATGGAACAGAAACAGGAGCATGACCTGTCGCTTTTTGACGAGCCGCAAGAGGAAAAGGAGGCAGACAGATTCCCGGAAGCAGCCGCGACCATAATGCTCGGCGAAAGAATATGGAAGGAAATGGAAGACCTTGATCTCCAAGGGCTTTACGACACCATGGAAGAGCCTCTTCTTAAAGTCCTTTCAAAGATGGAAATCGAAGGTGTGCGCATAGACTCTGTCCAACTTCGCAGATATGCATCTGCCCTTGGAGCAGAAATGAACGAGATACAGGAAAGGATACGAGAGATGGCAGAAGACCCGGACCTGAACATACTCTCACCAAAGCAGGTCGGAGTCCTTCTCTTCGAGAAGTTGAAACTCGACCCGAAGATAAAACCCAAGACTGGAGTACGATACAGTTATCCTACAGACGAAGATACTCTCAACACTCTCTCGCACAAGCATCCCATAATCAATGAGATACTCGAATATAGAGGAGTAAAGAAACTTCTGTCCACATACATCGAGCCTTTCCCTAACTACATTTCACCAGTGACAGGCAAGATACATACGACCTTCAATCAGGCTCTTACCGCTACCGGACGTCTGAGTTCATCCAAACCGAACCTGCAGAACATCCCTATACGCACAGAGCGTGGAAAGGAGATACGCAAGGCTTTTGTACCTAGTCACCCGGACGGAGTGATGGTATCAGCGGACTATTCGCAGATCGAACTCCGCATAATGGCACACCTGAGTTGCGATTCCCATCTGATCAATGCATTCCGCAACGGACAGGATGTGCATGCGATCACTGCTGCAAAGATATTCGGAATTCCTCTCGAAGAGGTCACATCCGACCAGAGACGCATCGCGAAGACCGCAAACTTCGGTATAATGTATGGAATCTCATCCTTCGGACTGGCGCAGCGTCTGCATATATCAAGGGCTGAAGCGAAGAAGATCATCGATGACTATTTTGCCAACTTCCCTGCCATATCATCATTCATCGGGGATACGCTTGCCTCTGCCCGCGAGACAGGATATGTCGAGACAATATTCGGAAGAAGAAGATATCTACCGGACATCAATTCAAAGAACGCCACAGTCCGGTCATTGGCTGAAAGAACTGCTGTGAACGCGCCCATTCAGGGAACATCTGCCGACATAATCAAGATGGCGATGATCAATGTCGACAGACGCCTCGAAGAGGAAGGCCTCAAGAGCAGGATGGTCCTGCAGATCCACGACGAACTCGTATTCGATGCTGTCGAAGAAGAGG
>JAZRGY010000083.1:0-80047 GCA_045644485.1 Candidatus Cryptobacteroides sp.
TTCTTCCACATGTTTGCGGCAAGATCGGGATGGTCATACTTCACAGGACTATCGAGCACTGCAACGACAACACGAGGATCACCTCCTGTCAGTTTCCATGCATCCTTCACGGCAATGTCACCACCTTCTACAGCAGTATTCGAACCTGAGTTCTTGCCGGTATTGATGTAATGCCACTGGTCTTTGAGCATAGGATCGTTGAAAGGAAGATCGTCCGAAGCGAACTCGGAACGCGAAGGTGTGTAAGGAGTGAACGAAAGGTCACAAGCCGGCACGATGGTCTTGTTGTACTGTACCTTCGCAACATCTGAAAAAGTAGTAAGGTGCGCAGCAGCGACAGACTTGTCCATACCTTCGAACTCTATCTTGAACCATCTGTGAAGATTGTGTTTTCTGGCAATCTTCTCCTTTCCGGGAGCAATGGTGAAGACCGGTTTCAAGGACTTGACCTCGATATCTTCAGAGAACACCCCGACAAGGGACCTGTCGCCAGAAGCATAGGCATCTGATACCTTCTCTGAAAGGAGGAGGAGGAGAACACCTTCCTCTGAATCTTCCGGAGTGTTGATGACCTTTGTCATCACGGCTCCAGGAACTGTTGATGATGGTGCATTAACAGCATCATGCAGTTCCTCCACACAGGAAGGAACTGCAAGAAGCGTCAATACCAGGAGCGCAAGCGCTCTTCTGATTGAAATGGAATGCATATTATTTTAGTTTGACTTTGTCATGGTATAGGCAGCAGGCTCTATCTCAAAGAATGTATTCGATACATCAAGAGTATTCTGCATATAGTTGTATGGCATCGCCTTGACCCTGTCGATTGTAGACATTATGTATCCGCGATCTGTCTCGACATAGTTAGTGCGCTGCTTCTGAAGTTCAGCAGAAACCCTGTTGCATGCTGCAGGGACCTTGAGCGATGATGCATCGGCACCATAATCAGCGTACTTCGAATCCGGGCTTACAAGGAGAGGATATGCATGAGCGTTCTCTGTGATCAGAGGAGCCTCTCCTGAATAATCCTCGGAAGTAAAATAACAGAGCATCATAGCGACATATGTGAGGCCATAAGAACCTGCTTCTGTCCTTGGATTACCCACAAATCCGATTACATCCTGCTCCTCGGTAAGGAAGCCTCCGACCATCGCACCATTCTCAAGATATGCACTCAGACCGCTGCCGTCAAAGAAGAGGTAGGCATTTGTAGGATAGATAGTTGTTCCTTTCTTAGTCAGAAGTTTTCCGTCAACCATATGGTCGGACTTCAGTTTTACTGCAGGCATCTGGGTCATGATAGTATAGACAAAACCCTCATAGAACTCCAACTGGATCTCATCCACAATTCCGTACTTATCTGCTATATCAGGATACATGCCGGAAAGTTTGATGTAATCAGACACTTCTTCTGCCTTATCCGGATCCTCTGTAACCTTTCCGTTCACATCGTACATGATATCCTCGTCTTCAGATATCTCGACAGTAGCACGCTTTGTTCTTCCCCATGCCTTAGCCTCATATGGATCAAGAGACCACACATCCCATGTCTTGAAATATGCAGACTTGTCCTCAGGCTGGAATCGTGTAGGGAGGTCATAAATGCTATACTCGGCATCCATGAGATCGAACTCACCTGCAGTAAACTCAGTCACTGTATAGACTCCGCTATGGTATCCGTTACCTGCATACGCTATGAGGATGTATTCTGTTCCAGGAGTCAGGCCTCCGACAACACCGGAATATCCGGCGCCATTGACCTGTGCAAGAGTTTCACGGTCAAGCGGTGCTATATAATACTCGAACTCAGCCTCAATTGCCTCACGGAAGTCCTCATAATGAGCCTTCTTGTATATTGCAACCTTCACATCTGTAAGTTCGCTTCCGTACAGATAATACTCCATGGAGTTCTCCTTCGTAAGACCTGCACCGGCGTACTTGTCAGAGACGATGAGACCAAGGTGAATATCCACATCCTTCGGATCATCGACAGTATCATAACCGAACTTGACGAATGTATATTCCTTGAACTTACCGGCAGCATCGAATGAACATGCGATCAAAGTATAAAGTCCTGTCTTCTCCGCCTTGAACTCATACTCTCCTGATTCTGTCACAGTCAGGACATTCTTTCCTGACTTCACCTCGTCAAGTCTGGCAACCATCTCTGCATCAGAGACATGACCAGGGAACACCTGATATGATACCTTGGCGACATCACCGCCAAGAGTAAAGGTCACAGGAAGAACACCGTCGGAAGACGGAGAAGTCTTGACCTCGACAGAATAATCATATGGCTTGTAATCCGGGAGAACAAGACGATGCTTTCCTGCTGCATTGGCATAGGCTGCACCTGCCGAAGGAAGATATGCGACAAGCGAGTTCTTAGGGAATGTGATGGAACCGTCCCTCAATGTACCATACTGGTCGGAATAACCTGCATCGAAAACCTCATGAACATCAGAACCCATATATACGAGTCCGTATCTTCCGCTCGGACATGTAAATGCATACTGAAGCGGGATATATACCTTGTCAGGATCCGAAGCGTCGATATATATGCTCGGAGCAGGGCAATACTCGGTATAGAGATCTGCATTCTTAGTGTTTCCATCTACAATATATGACACAAAGTCCGGAGTATAGACTGCATCTACCTTGTAATATCCCGGAAGATCCTCTCGTTCATAGACCTTCACCTTCTTCTCCTGATATGGAGCAGCGATTTCCGCACCTATCGCTTCAAAGTAACTTGAAGCAAAGTCATCTCTCCAAAGACCGTCTCCGAGAAGTTCCCACTTCACCACTGTAAGGGAGAAGGTGAGTTCATTGCTTGAAAGACCGTAGTTTGAAACGTACTGAGGGTCTGTAACCTTGATGGAACATGTATATTTCTTACCTGTCTCGAAGTCCTCTGAGAAGTATACTTTGAATGTGGTCTTCTTCTGGTCTTCGTCAAAATAGATATACTCGTCCTCAAGTTCGAAGAAACCCTCCTCGCTGCTTGTCAGTTCATATGGAACATTAGCCTCAAAGGCATCAAGAGTCCTCTCTACCGTGAAGGTAAGAAAGTTCGGATCCTCAGGAGCCACCTCGTAACTCTTCGCCTGCTCCTGCGGGAAGAACAGGCCATGACAGTCAAGAAGGTCCGGCTCACCGGGAGCATAAGGTTCCTTCTCCTGACATGCGGCAAATGAGAATGTCAGCGCCGCTGCGAGAATATATTTAAATATTGTCTTCATATTCATCATATCCGTTTAGATTATTCTGACCATGGAACAAGAAGTTCTGTAGGATCAGGGTTGTTGAGTTCCTGATTAAGAGCAGTGTTAGACTGATACTCCGCTCTTGTTATGACGATGTTCCACTGTGGAGAACGGCCCTCTGTATTGAATCTTGCAACAGCAGGGAAGTTTGTTCCTTGATATCCTCTGGTGACACTCTGATTCAGACGCTTGTAGTCATAGAAGAGAATACCCTCGCCCCAGAACTCGATTCTCTTCTGGAGCATCATCTCCTGGATGAATGCAGTCTCAGATGTGATGTTGCTGCAGTCATAACTGCTGTAGCGGTATCTCTGCATGAACTCGTTGAGGAGTCTCTTTGCAACATCAAGTCCGCCGGCAGTCTTCTTGTAAAGAGCAGCCTCAATCTGGATGAAGTACATCTCCTCGACACGCATGAGGACATGGTCTGCGACATTTCCTTCAGTATACTCCACGCACTGACCGCTTGCAGGACGGAACTTTATGTTCACATACGGCGAAGTGACATTAAGGAAGTACTGATAAGCATTGGTGATTCCATAAGACTCATATCCCGCCATCGGATCGTCCGTTCCAGCGAACTGATATCCGTTGTTAGGATCGTAGTTCTCATGTCCTGGGTGCCATGTATAGTCAGGGTCGAGCCATGACATTCTGCGGAAGTCATCATAACTGATTCTGTCATAAAGAGCCTTGCTCACGCTTGGGAGAGAACGCGGAGAGTAGCCCCATACAGCCTCAGGAGCAAGATGAGCCACGCTTGTAATGATGTTCGAAGCATTCTCAACCGAAAGGGTAAGACCCCAGATCCATGAATTGTTCGAATTACCGCTGTTGAATCCTGTCTGAGGATCCATCCACTGCTGCCATGTAAGAGGTGTCTTTCCACTGGTCTTTATAGCAAGTTCAGCATACTCGTAAGCCTTCTGGTAAGCACTTCTGTTGATATTGTCATCTGCAGCACCGAGTTCTACATATGCCCTTGCATACATTCCGTATATTGCACCAAGAGTCGGATTGTTGTACGAATTATCCGCAGCATTGAGATATTGCTCCGCCATATCAAGATCCGAGAAGATGAAATCATACATCTGTTCGCGTGTAGCCCTCGGATTGTACTTTGCATCTTCCTCAGTGGTGTTCTCGGTAACGATAGGAACAGTGAGACCCTTGATATCTTCGCTTATAGGAGCAAGGTTGTTGTCCTTAGGCTCATAAAGACGTGCAAGGTCAAGATAGCACATGGCCCTGTAGGCATATGCCTGACCAAGAGCATTTACAATTGTCTTGTCAGTCTCGTCTGTAACCTCGCCTGCTCGTGCGATGATGTCGTTGGCAAGTTTGATCCACGCATAGTAGCAGTCCCAGAAATAAGCAGGATAGATATAATCTGCACCCATGGCGGTATTCTGTAAGAAAGCACCGAACCAGAAATAGCCGAGTTCACCGCTGATGGTGAAGTCTTCAAGCATTGCTTCAGTCATAAGGTGGATTCCCGGCAGACCGAAGTCAGCATGGTATCCGTATGAGGATGCATATCCTGCAGTACCTGAAGCCATCATTGCAGAAGGAATACCATTTACCAGATACTGTAACGAATTAGGTGATGCCTCCAACTGCTCTGAAGTGACTGTGCTTCCGGTAGGGAAGGTCTCTTCGATACATCCCGCAGCAAGGAATGCTGCAGAAAATATTGCAATCGATTTTATAAGTATATTCTTCATGTTACGTATTCCTTTAGAAAGTGATGTTGAAACCGCCTGAGATTGTCCTTACCGGAGAGTTCATTGCATTGCTTGTAGCACCTGAGAAACTCTGTCTTGGGTCAAGACCCTGACGGCAAGACCAATACCAGATATTGTCGCATGCAACGTAAACCCTGAGTCTGTTTATATGCATGCTTCTGGTCATCCTTGCAGGGAAGGTATATCCCACCTGAGCGTTCTGGATATTGAGATAACTTGCATTGACAAGGAATCTGTCGGAAGAAGCGGCAGTATATTGGTCGTTATACTGGAATCTAGGAATATTTGCCTCCCTGTTGTCAGGAGTCCATGAATCGAGGATATCCCTGTGGAAGTTCTTTCCGGCACCGGTATTCGTAGGTGATGCCATGTAACTCGCATATCCTGAGTCATAGGAAAGTCCTCCGATAGAATACGTAAAGGCAACCGAGAAATCAAATCCTCTATAATCAAGGGATGTACCGAAACCTCCGTAAAGATCCGGTGTAGGATCGCCACAGAGATACTGGGTAGCCTGTGAATATGTGGCTGTAGTCTCGCGTCCCACTACATTACCGTTCTCATCCTTTACATCCTTGTACCAGAGAGCGTCTCCATTGTCAGGATCCACACCAGCATACTTGTACATGTAGAATGTATTAAGAGGAAGACCTTCTCCGATGAATGTAGTACTGCTCGCAAAACCTCTGTAACCCTCAACTGTGATATTCTTGTTCTCCTCCGGAATCATCGTAACCTTATTGTTATAATGAGTGAAGTTAACGTATGCATTCCAGTTGAAGTCATCCCTACGGATGATGTTGAAGTTTGCTGAGAGTTCGACTCCGGCATTTCTCATATCACCGATATTGTCATAATATCCGCCATAACCGAGCGAAGCCGGAACAGGGAAGTAATAGAGCATGTCAGTAGTATTACGGAAGAAGTACTCGACGCTACCTGTAATACGTCCTCTGAGGAACTCAAAGTCAACTCCAGCGTTGAAGTTGGTATTTGTTTCCCAAGTGATGGTCTTGTTTCCCTTGCGTCCGAATGCGAGGGCAGGAGTTCCGTTATTGTTTGAAAGATAATATGTATCGGTATAAAGATAGTTTCCGATATTGTCGTTACCCTGAGAACCGATCGATGCCTTCAACTTGAGCATGTCGATCCACGGAGTCCTAGGAAACCAGGCTTCTTCATTTATTATCCAACCGCCTCCGAGCGACCAGAAGTTACCCCAACGATGGTCCGGATGGAAGCGAGAAGATGCATCACGACGATATGAGGCGCTCACGAAGATCCTGTTCAGATAGTCATACTGTACACGGGCGAAGTAACCCTCGTTATTGTATCTGCTTCTTGAAGAACCTGCAGACTTTCCATCCACCACAGCACCGTTGAGTTCGTCATTCTCCATAGAGAACATCTGGCTCTTCGAAGCAGAGAGAGAGTTGCTGTCGGCAACATAGTTCTCATGTCCGAGAAGGGCGCTTACATGGTGCACACCGGCAAATGTCCTGTTCCAGTTGAGGAGTTGCTGAAGGTTGAGGGTAAGTGACCTCGAATGTGACTTGGCGATGAGACCGCCCATTGTCGCATACTGGCCGTAATACATGTTCATCACATTGGTTCCACGGTATTCCTGAAGACCGAGACCGGCGTTGAATGTGAATGTGAAGTCCTTGAGGAACTTGACCTCGGCATATCCGTTTCCGTTGAATGCGTTTCCTTCGGAATTGTTCTTGTCGAGGGTAGAAGCCTGAAGAGCATTCGAGTTCATCATGTAAGGACGTGTGGCACCGGCATTCATTCCGTTACCGTAGTCATACATGTTATAGCCATATCTGTCTGTCATGACACGTCCCATCGCATCCCTGATGTAGAGAGGATAGATAGGAGCGATGTCGTTTGCAATGGCGAACACGTTTCCTGTCGAAGCGCTTGAACCCTCTTCAGTATTACCATTGTTGTAGTTGAAGTTCGCATAGGAGAAGTTTCCACCGACCTTGAGGTAATCCTTAGCCTGATAGTCGGCACGAAGACGGGCTGTATAACGGTACATGTCCGAACCGTCAACGATACCCTTGTTGTTCAGGTAACCGAACGATGCAAGAATGGAAGCATTGCCGGAAGTTCCTGAAACGCTCACGTTGTACTCCTGTCTGAGGGACTCACGGTATGTCTCCTGAAGCCAGTTGTCCGGTGTGAGCCAATATGACTCACCGTTGTAATCAACTACTCGGCCCAATGTCGCATCAGGATTGAGTCTGCCGTTTGCACCGATGAATGCCTGTCCGTCAGGAACGGTATATACCATATATCCGAGACCACCCTCATTAGGATCGCCGCCGATGATCTGGTTGGCTGCGATATGAGCGTCGTACTCGGACATACCCTGCTTGTTCATGTAGAAATTCTTGAGACCGGCGTAGTATACCTCATAATATTGTCCCGGATCGGTGATGTAGTCATAGTTCTTGAGAGCCTTTGTATTGAGACCCCACTTTGCATCCACATTCACCACAGCATCTCCGTGCTTTGCCTTCTTGGTTGTGATCATGATCACACCGTTAGCACCACGGGCACCGTAAAGTGCATTTGACGCCGCATCCTTAAGGACTGTCATCGACTCGATATCGTTAGGGTTGATGTTGTTCATGTCTCCTTCAAAAGGAATTCCGTCCACAACATAGAGAGGTGCAGTACCCGCATTGATGGAACTTGCACCACGGATCATGATCGAAGGAGAACTTCCGAGAGAACCCGATGCAGTAGTCATCTGCACACCGGCAACAACACCTTCAAGGGCACGTGTCGCATCAGAAGCCTGTACCTTGGCGATATCATCCGACTTTACGACTGTCGCCGATCCGGTAAATGATTCCTTGGTGGCAGTACCGAAGGCTACGACGATAGTCTCCTCAATAGCCTCTGTATCAGGAGCAAGCATGACATCATGCTTGGTCTGACCTGCAACCGGAACTTCGACAGTCACATATCCCACTGAAGAGAAGATAAGGACTCCGTCTGCAGGAACCGAAATGGTGTAATAACCATCCATGTCGGAACTGGTTCCTGTCATGGTTCCCTTCACCTGAAGGGATGCGAACGGCACTCCCTCACCAGTGGAAGAATCCTTGACAATACCCGTAACAGTCAGGTTCTGACCAAAGGCCAGCGACGAAACAAGCATTGTCATAGCCAGGAAAAACAATTTAATTTTTTTCATCTGGTTAGACTTTTAGTTATTAAACATAAATATTGATTTTCTTTCATTTTCCATTTATGGTTCAGACATGACGCACACACAAGGGCAGTCCAAGCCAACGTGCAAAGATGCAGATTAATTGCATCATTTCCAAATTTTTAACACGTTCATGAAAATAAAAATCAGTCTCATTTCAAGAGAGGCTTGAAGTGAGACTGAACTATCCATTATGATATATTATTAGAGTTCCCAAGCAAGGGCAGAGGCTCCAAGAATGGCAGCATCAGACTCCTTGAGTTGCGAGAACACGATCTTCACCTTGTTTCTCCACAAAGGCATGACATTTTCGTTCATGGCATTTTCCATAGGAGGAAGCAGGAATTCCTTGGCACGTGCAAGACCTCCGAAAAGAACGATAGCCTCAGGCGAACTGAATGCTATGAAATCAGCGAACGAGCGACCAAGAATCTTACCTGTGAATTCAAATATCTTAAGAGCAAGTTTGTCTCCATCCTTTGCAGCCTCATAGACATCCTTTGAGGCTATCGAGTCAAGACTTCTGAGAACAGAAGGCTCATCAGTAAGTTCGAGCCACTCTCTGGCAGTACGGGCAACACCTGTCGCAGAAGCATATGTCTCAAGACAGCCTGTCTTTCCACAGTTGCATGTACGTCCGTTGTTGCGTACGGCTGCCACATGACCAAGTTCTCCGGCAAATCCGTCATGACCATATACGACTTCTCCGTTGATGACGATTCCCGAACCCACTCCGGTACCGAGGGTGATCATGATGAAATTCTTCATTCCTCTGGCCGCACCATAAGTCATCTCACCTACAGCAGCAGCATTCGCATCATTTGTCAACGCCACAGGAAGGCCACCCATCGCCTCAGAAAGAAGTTTTGAGAAAGGCACCACAGAATCACCGCCCCAAGAAAGGTTCACGGCATTCTCGATCGTACCTGTATAATAGTTTCCGTTAGGAGCACCCACACCGATACCTCTGATCTTGCCTTCTGTGCCGGAGTCCTTGATGACCTTCTTTACAGCCTCCGCAAGTTCAGCGATATAAGGCTCGACATCAGTATAAGTGTCAGTACGAATCACAGTCTGAGCGAGAACTGTACCTCTCGCATCCACAACACCGAGTTTGGAGGTCTGTCCTCCAACATCGATACCTACTACAAAAGTTGAATCCATTACGTTATAACGTTTAATTATCCTTATTTCTTAATTCTTGAACCCATTACGGCGAACCAACATATATATGCAAATCCTGCCACCACGACCCAGTAACTTGTCATATATGAGGTTGCGTCAGCGACAGCACCCTGGATGAGAGGCAGAACACCACCACCCACTACCATAGTCATGAAAAGACCGGAAGCAAGAGCGGAATACTTTGCCAGTCCTTCAACAGAAAGATTGAAGATCGCACCCCACATCACTGATGTACATAGACCGCAGAGTACCAGGAGAACTGCTGTAAGCGGCACCTGGACAACTTCAAATCCTGCACCAGTAAATACCGGCATTGAAGAAGGTACTCCTGTAACGAACATCGAACATACCACAAGAGCGATTGCCGCTGCAGAGCAGACGGTCAACTGGGTACGGCTTGACACCTTACCGCTGATGAAACTTGATACGAAACGTCCGACCAGCATAAGGAACCAATATGTTCCTGCAACGAATCCCGCAACGGCAGCGGCTGTCTCCGGATCAAGTCCGCCACCTCTGGCAGAAGTATCGGAGAGATACATATTGAGGATCGAAGGAGTTCCGACCTCTACTCCCACATAACAGAAGATTGCGCACACGCCGAATATAAGGTGCTTATACTTGAAGAGTTCCTTTACAGACTGATTTGACTTCTCCTGTTCAGGCTCTACGAAAGGTACAAACGAAAGTACCACGAATGTCGCCGCAAACACGCCCATGGCGATATAGAGTACCAGATCGACATCCGTCATCGCAGTACTCTTGGTCACTGTACCGATAAGAGCACCTACGAGCATCGGTGTAAGAGTACCTGTAAGAGAGTTGAATGTACCTCCGATCTGAACCAACTGATTACCTCTGTTGCCACCACCACCGAGGAGATTCAACATAGGATTGGCTACAGTATTGAGCAGACAAACCGAAAATCCGCATACAAATGCACCCAAGAGATAGATAAAGAAATTGGCAGGAAGACCGGCAAGAGAGAAGCCTACACCTATTCTTCCTGAGAGGAACTGAATCAGCACTCCCACAAATCCGACTCCCACACCTGTCAGAACGGTCTTCTTGTAACCGATTCTTGTGATTAGTCTTCCGGCCGGCAGTCCCATGAACAGGTAAGCAAGGAAGTTCATCATGTTACCCATCATTCCCCATGCATTGGAACCTTCGATACCAGGCTGGTATTTCCAGATAACTCCGATAGGAGCGGCAAGATTAGTCACAAACGCAATCATTCCCATAAGGAAAATCATCGTAAGGACAGCAATCCAGTTTGTCTTATTCTTATTCATTTTGATAATGTTTATTAAATTTTCCAAAAAAGCGCGTCTAAGTTACAAAATTTATTTGAAACATACGTCCTTAATAACAAATTAGCAGGCATCCCTCCCCAAGGATGCCTGCCGTATATAAAACGAACTTAACAAATAGACACGAAAAAATATTTTTCTGATGTCTGCATGCAAAGTTAATGATTTTAATGAAAATGGCAAATTTTATGTCAATATTTCAAAGAGACCCCCTCTATTCGGTTAAAAATAAAATCAGTATCTTTGCACACGCTATGAAACACAGAAATTCTATCATCCTGATAATATCTTTGCTTCTGTCAAGCATCACATGCCTTGCAACCAGCAAAGACAATAAGACAATAAAAGGCTTCTCCGGCGGAATGATGGTTCACACCGGATATCTCACAGGCTGCGACAACCCTTTCAACTACAACGCTTCCGGAGCCACATTCGGTATCGGCGGTGTAGCAAAACTCCACCTTACAGACCATTTCAGAGCCGGTTTTGAAGGATATTTCTCCAGCATGGGACTCAGCAGAAACATCAGCAGCGGCAGTTTCAACAAGGTTTTCTGGACGGGAGCCCTGGCTGACTGGTACTGGAAGATCGGTAAGTTCTACCCTTACGTAGGTGCGACTGTGGGAGGAGGAATGGAAACGGCATTCTATATGTTCGAAGGAGACAAGCATGACTGGATTCCCGAAACCAGTGCAGTCTACAACAAGAAGCCGTTCTTCGCTTTCGATCCTTTCATAGGTGTGGAGTACGCTGTAGGATCTGCCCTTCACCTAACCCTGAAGGCTGATTGGCTGCTCGCCGTAAACAAGGACGGACTGAACCGTCCTATGGGTCCGCGCATTTATTTCGGATTCATTTTCTCCCATTAATCAAAACAGGTCTGATAATTGCCTGTGTCTGGCTGAACTTCAAACAGACACAGAAATGATCTATACATTACCCCCGCTTCCTTACGCGTCAGACGCATTGGAGCCAAGAATGAGTCAAGAGACCATCGAGTACCACTACGGAAAACATCTCCAGACCTATATCGACAATCTCAACACCTTGATTATCGGCACCCCCTACGAGAACATGAGTCTGGAATCAATCATCATGACCGCTTCCGGACCTGTATTCAACAATGCCGCCCAGGTGTGGAACCACGCCTTCTTCTTCGATTCTCTTTCTCCAGATCCTAAATCCATGCCTCTGGAACTTAAGGACTTCCTTATCAGAGACTTCGGTTCCGTAGAGACATTCAAGGAGCAGTTCAAGAAAGCCGCAACAAGTCTTTTCGGATCCGGTTGGGTATGGCTGGTACAGGACGAGGGTGGAAAACTGCACATCATTCAGGAATCAAACGCTGGAAATCCTCTGCGCAACGGCTACAAACCCCTTCTGACAATCGACGTTTGGGAACATGCCTACTACATAGACTATCGCAACAGAAGGGCGGAATTCGTAGACAGGTGCTGGGAACTCATCAACTGGAAAAGAGTCATCAAAAGAATGCATAAGCCCATGCCCGTAAGCGACGAAACAATTGTCGTGGCAGAGACGACCAGAGACGGAGTGACAGAAGTCATGGCAGAAGCGATTCTGGAAGACGAAAATGACATGCAGAAGTACGTATGCGTGACTTGCGGCTGGATTTACGACCCGGCAGAAGGAGATCCCGAGAACGGAGTTCCTCCTGGCACACCGTTCAAGGACCTGCCTGATGAGTGGACTTGTCCCGCATGCGGAGTCGGCAAGGAATACTTCGAACCTGAGAGATAGAATAACCGGTCGGATGACAAGATTTGTCATCCGACCGGTTATTTCACTGTTCTGTCATTCAGATAGACTAGAGCGAAGCAAGGTTCATATCATTCACGATATTCTTGCCTTCCGGAGTGTAGGCATACTCCATATTAGCCTTGTAAGCCTCCTCTACTCTTCCTCGTACGACCTTCATCGAACTGTTGAGGAAATGGTTCTGCTCTGTCCAAGGTTCAGGAAGAACGCAGACTGCAGCAGGAAGCCACCTTTCAGGGAACGCTCCGTAGAGACGCCCACCCTTACGATACATATTTACTTCAGACTCAAGAAGTTCCAACATCTTTACCTTAGCCTCTCTTGTTGAAGGATCGAGTCCGAGTCCCTTTGCATAAGCCTTGAGGGCATCCTTGTTAGGAGTAATGAGCGCAATGGTATATGGATCCTGACTGTTATGCAGAATCGCTCCGTCGATATATTTAGAACTCTCGACAAGGTTCTCCTCGATTCCCTCCGGTGAATATTTCTCTCCGTCAGCAGCGATAAGAAGTGACTTGAATCGTCCCACTACATAAAGCATCTCCGAATCACGCATGTATCCCATGTCACCTGTATGAAGCCATCCGTCAACGATTGTATCTGCTGTAGACTTAGGATTCTTCCAATATCCTGCCATCACATTCTCACCTTTGATGCAGATCTCACCCTTGGATCCGAACGGCTGCTCCACTCCGTCAGCATCAAGAATCTTGATTTCCATAGGAGAAACCACCTTTCCTGACGAACCGAAGATATGTTTTACAGGAGAGTTTGCAGAAATGATAGGTGTTGCCTCCGAAAGGCCATAACCCTGATACATAGGAATGCCGATGGCATAATAATATCTCTGGAGGTCAATGTCAAGAAGCGCACCACCACCGACAAAGAACTTCATCTGACCACCGAGACCCTCGCGGACAGCCTTGAAGATGATCTTGTCGAAAAGAGCCATAAGAGGCTTGCGGAAGATATCAGCAAACTCAGTACCCTTGTTGTATCCTTCCTTGTTGTATGCAATAGCGTTCTTAAGGGCAAAATTATAAAGTTTCTCGACAGTCTTTCCCTTTCTGGAAATAGTGCTCTCAATACTCTTCTTGAAATTCTTGGCAAGTGTAGGGACCGAAAGCATAACATTAGGCTTGAGTTCCTGGATACTTGGAGAAATGTTTCTGAGAGCCTCCTTGCCGCTCTTGCCTGAAGGAACTGTACCGAAAGATGCACCGTAAGACATCATCGTATACATACCTGCCACATGAGCGAAGCAATGGTCCAAAGGAATGATTATGAGCATCTTGTCTGTCTCGTCAACACCGATGACCGAATGGGCCTGCTCGACATTGGCAGTATAGTTCCTGTGAGTCAGGAGAATACCCTTAGGATCTGCTGTCGTACCGGAAGTGTAACTGATGTTGGCATAATCGTCCGGACCGACTGACTTATATCTCTGGATGAACATATCCTCGTGTTCCGCAAGGAAGGCATCTCCCATCTCCATGATCTCGCTGATATAGATCTCATTGTCCTGCTTGTCAGGAACCTCATCAAAGATGATGACCTTCTCCACCATCGGACACTCCGGAAGGATTGCCCTGACCTTAGGAAGTTGGAACTTCGAGGTTATTACATATTTCGAATCAGAATGCTTTACTCTGAATACAAGGTCATTGGTCTCACCAAGTTTTATGGATAGTGGCACATTCACGGCACCGGCATAAAGAACACCGAGTTCTCCGATTACCCACATATCACGACCTTCGCTAAGATAAGAGATCTTCTCTCCCTTCTGCACTCCAAGAGCCATGAGTCCGGCTGCAATACGCTTTGCCTTGGCCAAGGTCTCTTCATAAGTGGTAGACTCCCATACATTGGTATCAAGGTTCTTCTCCCACAGATATGGATTCTTGGAATACTTGGCAACATACTTCTCTACGAAGTCAATGATTGTCAATCGTTCTGTCATAATATTCAGTTTTAAGTTTCAGTTTCTACTCATTAGGGAAAAGACCGAAAAGTTCAGCATCGATCTTGTCCACAACTTCCTGAAAGTCTTCAGGACGGTTCTCGAACTTGATACGGTCCACATCAAGGATAAGAAGTTTATGCTTGTAATCCTTGATCCAGTTTTCATAACGTTCGTTAAGGCCTGTGATATAGTCGATTCGGATGCTCTTCTCGTATTCACGTCCCCTTTTCTGGATCTGACCGATAAGGTTAGGGATGGAACTTCTGAGATAGATGAGAAGATCAGGAGGATTGACCAGAGACATCATAAGGTCGAACAAGTCCGAATAGTTTTCGAAATCCCTGGTGGTCATCAGACCCATGCCGTGCAGATTAGGAGCAAAGATACGTGCATCCTCATAGATCGTGCGGTCCTGGATTATGACTTCGTCAAGTTTCGATATGTCCACGACATCCTTGAAGCGTTTATTGAGGAAATATACCTGAAGGTTGAATGACCACCTTTCCATATCCTCATAGAAATCCGCGAGATATGGATTATAATCTACAGACTCAAACTTGGGAGTCCAGCCATAATGGGCTGCAAGCATCTTGGTAAGAGTTGTCTTTCCACTGCCTATATTACCTGCTATCGCTATATGCATGATTATTGTAATTTAATTCAAAATAGTTTACAAACATACTGATTTTTAATGTAAATTTGTATGTTTTAAAAAATTTTTTGATGATACACATAGAACATTTCACATTCAATTCCTTCCAGACCAACTGCTACATCACATGGGACGAAAACGGACAATGCGCAATCGTCGACCCTGGATGCTCTTCTGAAGCAGAAATTTCAGCACTCACAGATTTCATCGAAAAGAAAGGACTCGAACCGGTCTGCATCCTCCTGACACACTGCCATTTCGACCACATCTACGGAATGTCGGCACTCGCCAAGGCGTATGAAATCCCGGTCCATGCCGACATGAAGGAAATGTTCTCAATCGATGTCACTAACCCACAGATCTGCAAGTCTCTCGGATTCGAACTTCCGGAAACATTCCCTATCATCAAGACCATAAGGGAAGCGGCTATCCCAAGCAGGGCTGAATTCGTGTGGGAAGGGGATGTGATAAGCGTAGGAAATCTCAATTTCGAGGTCATTTCCACTCCCGGTCATTCAAAGGGAGGCGTATGCTATCTTGAACGCAACGAAAAGGTCCTCTTCTCAGGAGACACACTTTTTGCCGGCGCCATCGGACGCACAGACCATCCGGGCGGTGACTATGACCAGATGATGCGCAGCATCTTCGAGAAACTTCTGATGCTCGAAGGAGAGACCCGCATCCTTCCGGGACATGGTCCGTCAAGCGACATCTCCACAGAGCGAATGACCAACCCTTTCCTGATGCCGTTCAACGAACCTTACGAAGACTAAAGCCTATAAGGTCTGACCGTCGATGAATTCGCGGAGGATGGAAGTAGGGGGTATTGCGTCTATTTCAGAAGGGGACAAAGCGACTATATAGCCCAGGAACTTCAGCAGACGGGTAGCCTCGACATATGCAGGAGAAGTCGGAGATATCCTGCGAAGAAGCGGTTCCGCATAATATTTCAGCACAGGAAGTTCGAATATATGAGCCGAGTTAAACACTACATCGGCATTCTCCTGATAAGGGAATATGTTCCTGTTCTCGCCGCGACGCACGCTCTGCCATCTCATTATCGTACTTTCGGGAGAGACTCCGCGGGTGCGGTTGTCGCGTATCATGCGTCGAAGCATGCGGTTGTCCGAAGTCGAAATGTTGTTATTCTCGTCGATTGAAAGAGAGGTGAGGGCTGAAGCATAGACACGGAAGACTTTCGACTGGTCGACCCCCGGAATCATGGCAGGATTCAAGGCATGGATACCTTCCATGATGAGAATATCCTTCTCACGGAGTTGCATCATATTTCCCTCGAAATATTTACGACCTTCCTTGAAATCGAAGCGCGGAATCTCCACTTCCTTGCCATCAAGCAGGTCGTTGAGTTGACGTCCGAGAAGTTCCAGATCCATGGCACCGAGACATTCAAAGTCATATTCACCATTTTCGTCCTTCGGAGTCATCTCTCTTTCGACGAAATAGTTATCGAGTTCGATTACCTTAGGATTCAGTCCAAGAATCCTGCACTGAAGTGCCAGCCTCTTGGATGTGGATGTCTTGCCGCTGCTTGAAGGCCCCGCTATGAAAACAATCTTCACACCACCTCTACGGGCATATATCTGATTTGCAATATCCGCATATTTCCTTTCGTGAAGAGCCTCAGACAGGTTTATCAGGTCGACAACCTCTCCAGAAAGCACCTTTTCATTCAGTTTTCCTATTCCACGGACACCCATTATCGAACACCAGTCCGAGTGTTCATCCAGAGCGGTAGCAAGTTTGGACTGCCTTTTCATCGGAAGCACCTTGTCCGGACAACCATCCATAGGATACTGAAGACAGAATCCGTCATTGAAGCCCATTATATCGAATATCTTCAGCAGTCCAGTAGAAGAAACAAGGGGACCATAGAATGTATCAACTTGACTATCAAGAAAATAAGCATTATTATATGGGCGACTGAGGGCTCTGAAGAGATTGACCTTCTCATACTGATGATTGGCTGAAAAAAGTCTTTCACACTCTTCTAGTTCCAGTACCTTCTTAGAGAAAGGAAGGTCTGCTTCGACCTTCTCTCTCATCCGGGAAGCAATCTCAACAATCTGGTCATCGGTCAGAAAATAGACTTTGGGGCGACCGTCCTCCATAGGATCAAGTTCCCTTATCTCACAGTAAAGTCCGCTAGGAAGCGAATAATCTATCGCAAGTACCTTGTCAGGAAACATTTCCCTGACCACATTCTGAAGCACAAAGCACAGAGACCTGATGTATGTACGACGACCGTCAGGATGGTCATATCCGACAAAACGCACATTGTGAGGATTTATGACTCTGAAATCCAACGATTTGAGTTTATTATCCACCAATGCCGCAAGAGGAGTGTATGAACATGCATTCTGAGAGAGTTCTTTCAAGGTCGTACCCATCGGTACCACAACATATGCCCCCGTATTCTCGCAATAGACTCGTATACTTTCCATAGCGTATTTTATATTATAGCAATAATCAACATTTAAAAGAGTATTTCCTTAAGGAACGGTCCGGTGACCGACGAAGGATCTCCGGCGATCTGTTCCGGCGTACCTTCAGCAACTATCATTCCTCCCTTCTTTCCTCCTTCAGGTCCCATGTCGAAGATATAATCGACGGACTTGAGGACATCGAGATTATGTTCTATGACAATGACTGTATTGCCTTGATCCACCAACTGCTGAAGGACATCCAGAAGGACCTTTATGTCATCGAAGTGCAGACCTGTTGTGGGCTCATCCAGGATGTACAATGTATTTCCTGTGCTGCGCTTGGCCAGTTCTGAAGCAAGTTTCATTCGCTGGCTCTCCCCTCCTGAAAGGGTGACAGCCGACTGACCGAGTCTCACATAGCCCAGACCCACGTCCACCATAGCCTTGAGTTTCTGCGCTATCGACGGGATATTCGAGAAGAACTCGTACGCCTCGCTTACAGGCATCTCAAGCACATCGTTTATATTCTTTCCCTTGTACTTGACCGCCAAAGTGTCATTCTTGTATCTCCTTCCCCGGCATTCGTTGCATACGACATTGACCGAAGGAAGGAAGTTCATCTCTATGACCTTTATTCCTGCACCCTTGCATTCCTCGCATCTTCCTCCTGGTACATTGAAAGAGAAGCGTCCGGCCTTGAAACCTCGTACCTTGGCATCCGGAGTGGCCTCGAAGAGGGTACGGATATCATTGAACACTCCTGTAAATGTAGCAGGATTGCTTCGCGGAGTACGTCCTATCGGACTCTGGTCGATCTCGATAAGTTTATCTATATTGTCTATCCCCACAATGCTGTCATATGGCAGAGGCTGCATCTTGGCGTTGTAGAACTTGTTCTTCAGTACAGGCATGAGCGTCTCGTTTACCAGAGACGACTTGCCGCTTCCGCTGACACCGCTTATTCCTATGAGCATCCCAAGAGGAAAATCCACATCGATATTCTTGAGGTTGTTTCCCCTTGCTCCCCTTACGCCTAGAGTCAGTCCGTTTCCAAGACGTCGTTCCTCCGGGACCTCGATCTTCTTCTCTCCACGCAGATACTCCAGAGTGGTAGAATGCTGAACATTGCCTGAATGCCTGCTCTCCATGGATTCTTGCGAAGCGGATGCCGGGACTCCGGCAACACCGATGTCTGACACCGGTCCGCTGTAACATATGCGTCCTCCTGCCTCACCGGCTCCCGGACCAACATCCACAAGCCAGTCAGCCGCCATCATGGTCTCGGCATCATGCTCGACGACCATCACGGAATTGCCCTCGTCACGCAGTTTCTTCAACGACGCTATGAGTTTGCGGTTATCCCTCTGATGCAGACCGATGGAAGGCTCATCCAGAATATAAAGGACATTGACCAGTTTTGAACCTATCTGTGTAGCAAGCCTGATACGCTGACTTTCGCCTCCGGACAAGGATGCTGTCGCACGGTCCAGAGAAAGATAGTCCAGACCCACATCCAGAAGAAACTGAACCCTGTCCTTGAGTTCCTTCAGAATATCACGTGCGATCGTGCTCTCCCTCTTGCCGAAGATATTGTCCAGAGAATAGAGCCATTCCTTGAGTTGAGAAACCTCCATTGCGGAAACTTCCGATATGGTCTTCCCGTCTATCTTGAAATATGAGGTCTCCTTGTTCAGACGCGTACCGCCGCACACCGGACATACGATCTTTTCATTGATATCTCCGACTATGCCGGAAAACGACACCATCTCCGAAGAAGTTCCCTCCCCCACTCTGAAGAGTTCGTCAGATCCGAACACGATGAGGGAGACCACCTCTTCCGGAAGTTCTTCGATAGGGTCATAAAGAGAAAAATTGTATTTACGGGCAATGGACCTTATCACATCGAACTTCTTGGTCTCTCTGATCTTGCCGAGAGGAACGATACCGCCTTCTGCGATGGAAACAGAACGGTCAGGAATGATCGTATCCATATTCACATCCACTATGATTCCAAGACCCTTGCAATGAGGACAATATCCCTGCGGAGAGTTGAATGAAAACGAATGGGGAGCCGGTTCGGCAAGCGAAATGCCGGTATCCGGGCACACCAGGTGCTTGGAATAATGGTGGACAGTTTCCGTCTCCATATCCATGACAGCGAGAGATCCCTTTCCGAAATTCAGGGCCGACATCACGGAAGTCTTTATGCGTTTCTCATCCTTCTGCGAAGGCTTGAGACGGTCGACCACGAGTTCAATGAAATGGGCCTTGTATCTGTCCAGAGAAGTGACTTCATTAAGTTCGCACAATTCCCCGTCAATACGTACCTGGGTGTATCCCCTCTTGCGCATCTGCTCGAGAAGTTCCTTGTAATGACCTTTGCGTCCTTTGACCACAGGAGCAAGAAGATAACACTTACGGTCCTGATAGTTCTCCATGATCAGATTGACGATCTGCTCATCCGTATAACGGACCATCGCATTGCCGGTCTGAGGAGAATAGGCAGTGGATGCCCTCGCATAGAGAAGTCGGAGGAAGTCATAGATTTCAGTGATGGTACCGACAGTGGAACGGGGATTGTTGCCGGTTGTCTTCTGCTCGATGGCGATTATAGGGCTCAGACCTGTGATCGACTCCACTTCCGGTTTTTCCAGAATACCCATGAAATGCTTGGCATATGTCGAAAGGGTATCCATGTATCTGCGCTGTCCCTCCGCATAAATCGTGTCAAATGCAAGAGATGACTTGCCGCTGCCACTAAGTCCTGTCACAACCACAAAACTATCGCGGGGAATCGACAGTGACGCCCCCTTAAGATTATGGGCCTTCGCCCCTTTTATCTCGATATAATCCTTCTTCTTGTCCATAGGCTTACAAATATAAGGATTTATTCGTAAATTTAGCACCGCTAACATTTAACGGATAGACCGATGAAAAGGATTTTGATCACACTTATGGCTGCCACGTGTCTTTCTGCAGCCATGACAGACGCACAGGAAAGACTGCCGGAGTATCTCCAGGCAGAAAAGTTCACCCAGGACAAACTCAACACAATGCTCTTCTCCACCACAGTAGACCCTCACTGGTTCCAGAAGGGCAACTGCTTCTGGTATGAGTATAAGACAAGCGACGGAACTCAGTGGTATGTGGTAGACCCGTCAAAGAAGACAAAGACTCCCCTTTTCGACAGAGACGAACTGGCCGCACAACTTACCGAAACCGTACATGACCCCTATGATGCACTACACCTGCCTATACGTAATCTCAAGGCAAAGGAAGACGGAAAGACATTCACCTTCGAGGTGACATCCACAAAGGAAGTAAAGAATGAGAAAGGAAAGATGGAGAAGGAAGTCTTCTACTTCTCTTACGACTACCCTACAAGGAAACTTACTCACCTGAAGGACAAGGAGAAGGATCCTAAACGTCTCAGTTGGGGTTCCATCTCCCCAGACAAGAAGACTGTAGTCTATGCAAAGGACCTCAACCTGTACAGGATGAGTTACGAAGACTACCAGAAGGCCCGCAAGGATGAAAAGGACTCTACGATAGTCGAAATCCAACTTACTACAGACGGAGTCAAGGACTTCGGTTATGGCATGCCGTACAAGACAGTCAACACAGACACCCTCCTCAACGGGAAACGTCGTGCCGTACCCGGCTTGTGGTCTCCTGATTCACGCCATTTCGTCACCATCCTCACTGACGAGCGCGAAGTCAAGGACCTCTGGGTACTGAACGTGATGTCAAAGCCACGACCTACCCTGGAGACATATAAATATCAGATGCCTGGAGAAAAGGAAGCGCCTGTAGAGCATCTCCATATCTTCGACATGCAGGACAACAGCCGCAAGGAGATCAAGACATCCGCCTACAAGGACCAGACTCTCGGTATAGAAAGAAAACCTCTTCTGCAGAAAGACAGGGACAAGGAGGAACGCTCTTCCGTGTGGCTAGGAGACAATGAAAGATTCTTCCTCACCCGCAGCAGCCGCGACCTCTATCGTATCGATGTATGCTCATACACCGTGGGGCAGGACACTCTCGTACCTGTCATCGAGGAAAGGATGAACACATATCAGGAAACACGTGCACTGAAGGCTCTTGCAGACGGAAAGGAACTCATCCACTGGAGTGAACGCGACGGATGGGCCCACCTTTATCTCTACGACGACAAGGGCAACCTCAAGAACCGCATCACCAAGGGTCCATGGCATGTAGAGGAAATCCTCAAGGTCGACGAGAAGACCCGCACCGTATATTTCACTGCAAACGGCAGGAACAAGGACGAGAACCCGTATTACGAACACCTTTATAAGGTAAACCTCGACGGAACAGGCCTCACCCAGATCACACAGGGAGATTTCTTCCACCAAAGCGAGGTCGATGACGACGCGAAGTTCGTTGTTGACAATTATTCAAGGATCGACACAGTCCCTATGTGCGTCCTTCTGGACAATGCCGGAAACAAGGTCATGGACATCCAGGAGAGTGACTTCTCACAACTTTTCGCCAACGGCTACAAGTTCCCTGAACTCTTCAAGGTAAAGGCCGCAGACGGCATAACAGACCTCTACGGAGTGATGTACAAGCCGTACGACTTCGACCCCACAAAGGTCTATCCTATAATCGATTACGTATATCCTGGTCCGCAGGTCGAGGCTGTATATTATCCGTTCACACGCATGAGCGTCCGCACGGACCGCCTCGCACAAGCCGGCTTCATCGTGATTTCCGTAGGTCAGCGCGGAGGCCATCCGAGCAGATCGAAATGGTATCATAACTACGGATACGGAAACATGAGGGACTATCCTCTGGCCGACCATAAATATGCGATTGAGCAACTTGCGAACCGCCATGACTTCATCGACATCAACAAGGTCGGAATCCACGGTCATTCGGGCGGAGGATTCATGACCACAGCGGCGATGTGCCAGTATCCGGACTTCTTCAAGGTGGGAGTATCATGCGCAGGAAACCACGACAACACGATATATAACAGATGGTGGAGCGAGACCCACCACGGAGTCAAGGAGACCGTCAGCGACAAGGGAGACACTACATTCGTATATAAGATCGGAACGAATCCTGAGATAGCAAAGAACCTCAAAGGTCATCTTCTCCTAGTCCATGGAGACATCGACGACAATGTCCATCCTGGAAATACAATCCGCGTTGTAGACGCTCTTATCAGGGCCGGCAAGCGCTTCGACATGCTCATGCTCCCACAGCAGAGACACGCCTTCGGCGACATGAACGAATACTTCTACTGGCGACTCGTCGACTACTTCTCCGAGCACCTCAAGGGTCAGAGCGAGAAGTCTGTGGACATCCCGAAACGTTAGCAACATTGCTTTATAGAACAGTTCCCGCTGGTAATATCCGGTGACCCCCGCCTCCCTTTCGGGAGGCACCCCTAGCCGGGGATGGCATGTCACCTATATATTACCAGCGGGAACTGTTTTATTAGGGAAAAGTTACTTCACCTCTTCGAATGAGATTGCAAATCCGCCGCCTGGAGCCATTGTGATAGGGAGGTAGTCGTGGAATGTCACGTTACGCTTCTCTACAACGTAAGCCTGAGGATTGTCCTTGTAGTGGGCATCTTCCGCATCACGGTAGATGGTAGCCTCGTAAACCTTTCCAGGGGTAAGGAACTGAAGAGGAATGTCAAGACTGCGCTTGTGGTCATCTGTAACGCCACCGCAGAACCACTGTCCGTTCTTCTTGCCCTGACGCGCGATCACAACATACTCACCCGGCTCCGCAAGGAGATATCTTGACTGTATCCAGTCTACATCCACATCCTTGATGAACTGGAAGGCGTCCATGAACTGCTCATAGTGTTCCGGAAGATCAGCAGCCATCTGGAGCGGAGAGTAAAGGGTAACGTAAAGAGCCAACTGGTTGGCTATGGTAGCATTGACCCATGATGTATTCTTTCCATCAGTCACGGATGCAAGATCCTGAACGAAGATACCTGGAGTGTAGTCCATAGGGCCTCCGTTAAGACGTGTGAACGGAAGGATGGTCACATGATGAGGCATTGTACCGCCGAACGCCTGATATTCTGTTCCACGCGCTGCCTCAGCACCGATAAGGTTCGGATATGTACGGCAGATACCTGTAGGACGCACCATCTCGTGTCCGTTGATCATAACCTCATGCTCGGCAACCTTCTTGACCACATACATATAGTGGTTGATAAGAGACTGGCTGTAGTGATGTTCTCCGATAGGGAGGATATCTCCTACATAACCGCTCTTGATGGAGTTGTAACCATATTTATCCATAAGGTCGAGGGCCTGGTCAAGATGACGCTCATAGTTGCGTACAGACGAAGATGTCTCGTGGTGCATCATAAGTTTCACACCTTTCTTGTGCGCATACTTGTTGAGGGCATCGATATCGAAGTCAGGATATGGGGTAACGAAATCGAACACATAGTCCTTGTTGCAGTTGGCCCAGTCTTCCCAACCTTCGTTCCATCCCTCAACGAGAACCTGGTCGAAGCCGTGCTCGGCAGCGAAGTCAATGTAACGGCGAACCTTTTCGTTGTTTGCAGAGTGAGTTCCGTTAGGCGTTGCCGAAGCATAGTCTGTCTTGCCGAGTTGAACTGACGCAAAGTCGTTTGTATAGTTCCATGAACCCTTTCCGGAAATCATCTCCCACCATACTCCGATATATTTCACAGGCTTGATCCAGTCTGTATCCTCAAGAGCGCAAGGTTCGTTGAGATTGAGTATCAGACGGGAAGCAAGTTGCGCAGTGGCGCTTGGAGCGACCTGGACTGTTCTCCAAGGAGTGTTGCAAGGAGTCTGCATACGTCCTTTCCATCCCTGTGCATCAGGGGTAAGATGCGAAGTGAATGTGAATGTGGCAGGATCAAGATCCAGGTGCATGCACGGATAGTCGATCAGAGCCGCCTCATGAATGTTGATGTAGAGACCCTTGTCTGTACGCATCTGAAGAGATGTCTGCACACCGTTGACAGAGAATGGAGTCTGGGAATCATTAGGAGTAAGGGCTGCCTCCATCTTCGCGCTGATTTCGCTGAGACGAGACTCCACATAGTTATACTCCTGGGTATCATAGTCTCCCGGAACCCACCAAGCCTTATGGTCACCAGAAAGAGCGAACTGTGTAAGTTCCTCCTTGATCACGAAATAACTGAGGTTCTTCTGGTAAGGGAACTCATAACGGAAGCCGAGACCGTCGTTGTAAAGGCGGAAACGGATAGCCATCTTTCTCTCTGTCGATGTCTGAACGAGATTTACAAGGAGTTCGTTGTAGTGGTTGCGGATGCGTGATTCCTCTCCCCATACAGGCTCCCAGGTCTCATCAAAGGTACCAGTCTCCACGCTCTCTACTACAAAACCGTCATAGAAAGAGTTGCAAGGCTCACGGTCTTCCTTTGAAATCGTTCCGTCGGCATTGTAGACAAGTTTCTGAGCCTTCAGTACGCCACGAAGTTCGAATCCGAGATTGGACGGAAGAATGACCTTCTGGTCCTCATAATTGAGGGCATACTGCGGAGTGCCCTCCGATGTAAGTTGGAATGTCATCTCAAGGACTCCGTCAGGAGACTTGAGTGTCTGCACATATGTCACTTCTCCTGCCGGCTTTGTGGAAGTACAAGCCGCAAGGAGGACAAGTGCTGAGATTGCTGATAGTATTCTTTTCATTGTCATTATTATATGTTTCTGTTCTTAAGATTTCTCGTCATTTCGAGCACCCGAAGGGTGTCGAGAAATCTTCATCGCCTGTATTCAACGATAAGTACGCTCTGCGGACCGACGACAGTTGCATCCGAAACCTCGCAAGGCTCACCCGTCATCACGTCCACACCGTCCTTCAAGCCGGCAGAAATCTCCTTGTAATATGTCCAAGGAATGTTCTTAGGCTCGTTGGAATTGTTTATATACACAAAGATAACATCATTATCGTCATAACGAAAATATCCGTAAGTATTATCACGTGTCATGAAATGCATAGTCTTTCCGTTGTGGATGACATCCTTTGTCTTTCTCCACTGGAAAAGGTGGCTCACGAAGTCGAAAAGGTCGGCTGCCTGTCCCTTCGGAACGGCAAGTCCGTCGGTATTTCTTGATGCATCCGCACGTCCTTCCGCCGAGAAGAGGTCCATCTCATCCCCTTCCCATCCTCCTGGGAAGTCTACGCGGAGTCCGCCGTGGTCACCGGCATCCTTGAGATTGTTGGAAACGAACATGAGTTCGTCACCGGCAAATATCTGCGGATAACCTCGCATTGTAGCCATCATCGCCATAGCGATCTTAACCCTGTCCGGATTCTTGCGAAGAACATCTCCAAGACGTGCTGTGTCATGATTTCCCGGGAAGATCATCATATTGGACAGATCATGATACACAAAGTCATGCGAAAGTATGTCGTACACACGTGTCATACCTTCTCCCCAACCTGGATTGTCCTCATTCAGCCCTGCACGCATTGCATCGTGAAGAGGGAAGTCCATGATGGACTTGAGGTGCGAATTGAAACCATCCTTATTCTCATTGTCACCCTGCCAGTATGCAAGTTGCGGGATGGAAGCGGTCCAGCATTCTCCTACGATATTGAAGTTCGGATACTCATCCATCACAGCCTTGCACCATGCAGCCATAGGATCTTTCTCGTTGTACGGATATGTATCCACGCGGAAACCGTCAAGGTCAGCCCATTCGATCCACCATATGGCCCACTGCTGGAAATACTTGAGGACAAATGGATTATCAAGATTCATATCCACCATTGAAGTGTCGAACCATCCGCTCTCCTGGATATAGAGATCCTGCTTTGAAGCATTAGGGTCCATGTTGGTAGAGAAGGCGATGTTCGAACCTGTATATGTATCGAACACATGGTACCAGTCCTTGAAAGGAACGTCCTTCATCCACCAATGTCCTGAACCTGCATGGTTAGGAACTATGTCCATGATTATCTTGAGGTCCTTTTCGTGTGCCTTCTGCACATATGTCCTGAAAAGTTCGTTGTCACCGAAACGAGGGTCGATATGGTAATAGTCAGTACATGCATAGCCATGGTATGTGGTCACAGGCAGGTTGTCTTCCAGAAGAGGGGTACACCATATTGCTGTGGCTCCCAGTTCGCTGATATAATCCAGATGGTCTATTATACCCTGGATATCACCTCCGTGACGTCCGAAAGGCTGGTTACGCGCTGCCTTATCAAGGGTATTGTCGGTCGAATCGTTCGACGGGTCGCCGTTTGCAAAACGGTCCGGCATGATAAGATAGATCATGTCTGCAGTAGTGAAACTTGTACGTTCCGCCGAGCCTTCCCTACGTGCAGAGATCTGGTAAGGGTACTTGAAGGACTGGCCGTCCTTTGAGAACACGAGGTAGTATGTACCTGGAGTCGCATTTGAAGCGATGCTTACATCTACGAAAAGGTAGTTGGGACTGTCTGCCTTGTTGACCTTCTCCACTTCCACACCTTTACCACCTTCTATCGTCACATCATAATCCGAGATACCCTCTCCCTGAACAAGGATCTGAAGAGGCATCTTCATTCCTGTCCACCATGAGAGAGGCTCCACCCTTGTGACCTGCTCCGCAGTCGCATCTGCGACTGCAGCAGGGTCGAAAGCCGGCTTGCCCGCGCATGCTGCGAGTGCTATGAGGGTCAGTATTGTCAGGATTTTTTTCATTTTTCTTCGTTATATTTTTAAAGATTCCTCGACTTCGCTCGGAATGATATATAATTACTCAGCAGTTATTTCCCAACCCCATGGAGCCTTGAGTTCAACCTTTACGGTAACCTTGTTCTCCGGAAGGGTACGTGTGAATACAAGCACACCGTCTTCAGCGGACACAACCTCGAACTTGCCGCCCTTGCCGCCCGCTGCAAGTGCAGGGTTTGCATGACGGATCTCACAGAGTTCCTTGTAGAAATCGAAATATCCGTTCTTCTCCCATGCAGGTACATGGTCCTTCTCAAAGAACTCGAACCTTTTGTTCCAGCCCATTTCCTGACCACTGTAGATGAGAGGCTGACCGTTAGGCAGAGTGAATGTAAGGACTGCCATTACCTTGGCAGCGTCACCCATCCTCTCGAATTCTGTACCAGCCCATGAATTCTCATCGTGGTTTGAGGTGAACATGAGACGGAATGCATCGGAAGGATGTCTTTCCAAGTCCTTCTCAAGGTATGATACAAGGTCCTCAACTCCTTGCTCTCCTCGTGCGATGGAGTTCATCATGTGGTGAAGTTCCCATGAATATGAGGCGTTGAAGTCAGAAAGGGTATGAAGCATAGGCTCCTCTCCTTCCGCAAGCCAATACATGTGCGGATAGTCTGCGCGAAGATCCGCGATGGTCTCCTGCCAGAATTCGAGGGGAACCTCGCATGCCATATCGCAACGGAAGCCGTCGATACCGCGTTCCATCCAGAAACGGAGGGCATCCTGCATTCCCTTCCATACGTCTTTGTTCTCATAGTTGAGGTTTGCAGTGTCGGACCAGTCTGCTGTAAAGGTCGTATTACCTTCAGCATCACGCTCATACCAGTCTGCAGGCTTGCCGTTCACCCACACGGCGTCTGGAGAAGTATGGTTCGCCACCCAGTCGATGACCACGCGGAGTCCCAATCTGTGCGCCTCGGCCACAAAGTTGTCGAAGTCCTCGAGAGTTCCGAATTCAGGGTTGACGTCGCAATAGTTCTTCACGGCATAGTATGAACCGAGGGTTCCCTTGCGTCCCTCTACGCCGATAGGATAGATCGGCATGAGCCATACGATATCGACTCCCATTTCCGCAAGACGAGGAAGTTCCTGCTGTGCTGCGGCAAATGTTCCCGCAGGAGTATACTGGCGTACGTTCATCTCGTACACCACTGAATTTTCAAGAGGCTGCTGCACGGATTTCTCCGTCTGCGCACATGACATGGCCATGAATGCTGCTGTAATTGCAATTATTATCTTCTTCATATGTTTTATGTTGTTTTTCTTTAAGATCCACGATCAGGTCGGGGATGACTGCTCCGTCATTGCCGGCTTGACCGGCAATCTACATTTCAGCAAGGATAGTTGCAGAAGTAGCGGCTGCTGCGCACCAGTCTCCGGAGTAGGCGCCGAATCCGTCAGCATCAGCATATCCGTTCTCTGCCAGAACAATGTAGTTGCCCTGAGGAATCTCGATCTTCACATTCTTCTTCGAACCGTTCAGAACTACAGTAAGAGACTTGGCGGAATCGATTCCCTCCAGACCGCTTATGCGGAATGCCACCACACATGGGTCGTCAACCTCGATAAACTGAAGTTTCTCGCGCACAAGGTCAGCATCGCCAAGGCAGAAGCCTGGATGAGCATGACGTATTGCAGCAAGTTCAGCATAATATTTCACAAGGTCGTTATACTTGGTCTTGTATGTCCAGTCAATTGCGTTGATCGAGTCCGGCTGGTTGTAACTGTTCTTCACTCCCTGCTTATGACGGTAGAGTTCCTCACCGTTGAAGATGAAAGGAATTCCCTGAGATGTATATACCGCTGTCTGAGCAAGTTTCACCATTCTGAGACGATCCTTTTCGGTCGCCTTTGTCGCCTCTTCGAGACGGTCACGAAGACAGTGGTCGTCGTGACAACTCACATAACTGACATGCTGGAGAGGGTTGTTTGTCCATGCCTCGACCCTCACCTGCGGATGCTGCACGCCACCTGCAATACCGAACTCTACATTCTCCTTGTTTCCTGCCACGCCATCCATGAATCCGGCATTCTCGCAGCCGAGAGGACCGCGCACGGCATCACGGATATTGTCACTGAATGCTCCCACCTTGTCCAGCATGTATGTATTCGCTTTCAACGCAATCTCCTCTGCAGGGTATGCAGGAGCCTGGGCAGCCCATCCCTCTCCGTAAATGACGACGTTCGGATCAATCGCATGCAGACGCTCACTTATCTCGTTCATGGTGTCGATATCATGAATGGCCATCAGGTCGAAACGGAAGCCGTCAATATGATACTCCTTCATCCACCACTCAAGAGATTCGATCATGTATTTGCGGAACATCTCCTGTTCAGAGGCTGTCTCGTTGCCGCAACCGGAGCCGTCGAAGAAGGTTCCGTCCTCACGCATGCGGTAGAAATATCCCGGCATGGTGCGCTCGAAACCAGTGTTCGATGCGTTTGTCGTATGGTTGTATACTACGTCCAGGATAACACGGAAACCTGCATTATGGAGAGACTGGACCATCTGTTTGAACTCCTTGATGCGCGTCACAGGGTTGTATGGGTCTGTAGAGAACGAACCCTCCACTGCATTGTAGTTGAGAGGCTCATATCCCCAGTTGTACTGATTGTCCTCAAGACGGGTCTCGTCGATTGTGGCAAAGTCGGTCGAAGGGAGCAACTGGACATATGTCACGCCAAGTTCCTTGAGGTGGTCGATACCGGTAGAAAGTCCGTCAGGGTTCTTTGTACCTTCTTCGGTAAGAGCCAGATACTTTCCCTTATTACTTACTCCGGATGTCTGATGCACAGAGAAATCCCTGTGCTGAAGTTCATAGACGATTATGTCAGATGGCTTGATCTCAGGACTCTTGTCCTCTTCCCAACCTTCCGGATCGGTCTCAGCCCAGTCTATGACTGCACCACGCATGCCGTTCACTCCGACAGCCTTTGCTGCTATACCGGCTGTCTCCTCCAGCAACTTTCCGTCCTTCTGCACCTGGAAAGTGTAGAATGCGCCCTTCACATCTTCCTTGACAACAGCCTTCCAGAGTCCGTCCTTTGACTTCTTCATGTTCACGATCTTGAACGCAGAATCGGCAGACGCAGAATCATAGAGTCTCAACTGTGCAGACTCCGCATCAGGAGCCCATACGGCAAACTCTGTCTTGTCACCCAGATATACACACTCTTCCAGCGTTGCCTCCGGCACAGGAAGATTTCCGTCAGATGCACATGACACCAGAGCGGAAGCAGCCAATGTTCCCATCAATAAAACCTCAAATATCTTCATAACTTTATTATAAATTTCTTAAATGCTTACAAATCTGACGAATATACTGTATTTTCTCTTATATATTATAATATAAAAGATGAACGGACGTCTGAACATGACGAACGGTCGGATTTTCAGGACAAATATTATACTATTCAGATTTATCCTGCCGCCTGAATCCGGTTTGGTCCGAGGATTGTCTGCGGAGCCTGTTAGTAATTTGGAATAATTATAAACAGATTCATATGGACAGGATAAAGTATATTTTAACATTGCTCGTGCTGATCTGCATGAGCGGTGCCTTTATTTCTTCTCAAGCGCAGAAGGTTCGTCAGATCAAGATCAGCAACAGTCTGTATGAAGGGTATGAGATACATGGCACCATCGTCGATGCCCTCGGACCGGTTGCAGGGGCGGCAGTAGTGGAAGCAGGTACTTCCAACGGCACCTCCACAGACCTTGACGGACATTTCTCACTACTGGTCTCCAGTCCCCTTGCAGAAGTGGAGATAAGTTGCATAGGATATGCTGGTCAGACATTCCAGGCGGGATCCATGCCTCGGCTCATCACCCTCAGGGAAGACACGGAATTTCTTGATGAGATTGTGGTCATAGGTTACGGAACGGCGAAGAAGGACGACCTTACAGGTTCGATATCGGCAATCAAGGCGGAAGACCTCAACAGAGGTGCAGTGGTGAACACACAGGACTTGCTCAAAGGTAAGGTGGCCGGCCTGCTCGTAACTCCCGGAGACGGCGGGCCCGGTTCAGGATCACGCATACGCATCAGAGGCGCTGCTTCATTGAATGCTTCAAACGATCCTCTGATTGTGATTGATGGAGTTCCTATCGCCCAGGGTGCCGGAGGTGCGATGTCAAATCCTCTGGACCTTCTCAATCCTAATGATATAGAGTCATTCACCATCGTCAAGGATGCTTCTTCCGCTGCAATCTATGGTTCCAGAGCCTCCAACGGAGTGATCATCATCACGACAAAAAAGGGCTTCGGAGGCAAACCTAAGGTAAGTTATACCGGCTCTTACAGTCTCCAGCACGCTTCAAAGAAGGTTCCTGTAATGTCACCGGAGGAATTGACCGACTTCTACTCCAAGACTTTCCCTGAAGGTACCCTTACAGGTGACCGTATAAAGGAACTCTCAGGAGGTGCGCGGACAGACTGGCAGGACCTTGTATTCCGTACCGCGTTTGCTACCGACCATAATGTCAGCGTACGCGGAAACATGAAGGACAGGATGCCGTATCGAGGCTCAGTAGCGTACACCGGCCAGCAAGGAACCTTGAAAAAGTCCAGATACTATAGAGGCACAGTGGACCTGAACGCATCGCCGAACTTTCTTGACAAGCATCTCACTCTGGACATCAATGCAAAGGGAGTATATACATATTCTGATTATACTGACGGAGGTACCGTAGGCAAGGCAGCCTTCTTCAACCCCACAGCAGATCCCTACTGGCGAAATGACGACGGTTCCATCGACTATACGACCACAAACGGATACTGGAACTACGGAAACGGCAGAGGAAACGACTTCAGTCCCAACACCCTTGCCGGTCCGAGTCCCCTGTCCATGCTTTATGACAAGATAAGCGACGCAAGGTCATACCGATTCATAGGACGCATGGCAGCAGACTATAAGGTCCATGGTCTCGAAGCCCTCCGTTTCAATATAAGTGCAGGCCTGGATATAACACAGACCGACTCGTATAGCGGTGTCCGCCCAGGTTCTTTCCAGGCATATACGGACACGGAGAATCTGGGCATAGGCCAGCATACCAGGGGCATCAGCATCAGCAGAAGTCAGGTGTTTGAAGCATATGCGTCCTACAATGAGACATGGGGCAAGCACAACCTTGACATCATGGCCGGATATTCATGGCAGAACAACTGGGCCGGCAGCAGGTATGTGGACTATTTCAATGTGACAAATGAGGTCAAACTCCTGCCGGGACAGACTGCCGGATCAAGATATACATGGTCCAAGAGCGAGAACTACCTGGTGTCGTTCTACGGCAGAATAAATTACTCCATAGACTCAAGATATGTGTTTACCTTCACAGCCCGAGGCGACGGTTCCAGCAAGTTTGCCAAGGCTTACAGATGGGGATTCTTTCCTTCCGGAGCCTTTGCATGGAATGTGAAGAAAGAGCCCTTCCTTGCCGACGTGGCCGATGTATCTGCATTGAAACTCCGACTTTCCGCAGGACTTACCGGACAGCAGGACGGAATCGGTGATTATGTGCACCTGCCTCTATATAACATATATAGCGACACATACCACAAATACGACATGGGTGACGGCACATACATGGCGATGCTCTATCCGCAGGCATATGATCCCACTATAAGGTGGGAGACGACGATGACTTGGAATTTCGGAGTGGATTTCGGATTCTTCCATGACCGCCTCAGCGGAAGTATCGACGCATATATCCGAGACACGAAAGATCTCCTGAATTCCGTACAGATACCGATGGGTTCTAACTTCGGAAACAGGCTCATGACCAATGTCGGTTCGATCCGTAACAAGGGTCTGGAGTTCACAATCAGCGGAGTAGCGGTACAGACACCCGACTGGAGCGTCCAGATCGGAATCAACGGCACATTCCAAAACACGGTATTCACTAAACTGAATCCTACCGAAGACCTGAACTATTATGTCGAGACAGGTACTATCTCAAAAGGAACCGGAGGTTATCTCTGCCGGCAGATGGTAGGTTATGCCCCATATACCTATTTCCTCTACAAGCAGAAATATGACCCTGCAGGAAAACCTTTGCAGAACGAATTCGAGGATCTGGACGGAGACGGAACCATCACCGAAGGTGACAGATACATGACAGGAAAAAGCGCTGCCCCGAAATTCTATTTCGGAATGAATCTGAAAGTGACATACAAAGACTGGGATTTCGGCCTCAACGGTCACGGTTCGGCAGGGACATGGGTGTTCAACGACTTTGCCTCATCCAATTCGACAGCCTCTCTGGACCTTAATTCCGGAGCACTCCCCAATCAGGCGAAGTTAGTAAAGAATACCGGCTTTACTGCGCCAAACAGCGGACAGCAGTGGTATTCTGACTATTTCCTTGAAAACGCATCCTTCTTCCGTCTTGACGACATTAATTTCGGATACACATTCAGAGGTGTCGGACACACGGAAACAGACATACGTCTGGGCTTTGCAGTGCAGAATGTATTCGTCCTGACAAGATATGGCGGAATGGACCCTGAGACCGTATCGGAAAACGGTATCGACAACACAATGTGGCCTCGACCACGGACATATTCTCTTCGTATAAATGTAAACTTCTAAAAATATGAAACGAACAATATACATTATGTCTGCCGTCATCGGACTGTCCTCCTGTGTCGGCGACCTTGATACCCTTCCGCTGAACAATACGGAGCCTATTTCGGAATATGTCTACGGAAACTCCGAACAGGCTTATCTGGAAGGATTGACGCGTCTGTATTTCCAGTTCGTGACCAACGACCTCACCGATCTGCAGCAGATGGACGGAGGTGCGTCTGAACTCATCCGAGCATTCTGGTCAGTGCAGGAGACCACAACCGATGCCGCCAAATGTTCATGGGAAAACGATGCATGGGTCCGTGCGCTGAACACGAACACATGGAACGCGACTCAGAACGACGCCGTCTATGCCGTCTATGTACGTACCCTTCAGGGTATAGCGCTTGCCAATGAGTATCTGCGTCAGACTTCTCCTTCCCGTCTTGCCGCAAGAGGCGTATCTTCCGATCTTGCCGTCAAGATAGACGGCTTCAGGGCTGAAGCAAGGTTCGTCAGGGCGTACCTTTACTGGATGGCATTGGACTGTTTCGGAAGCGTTCCTTTCACTACGGAGAACTCGCCTTTCGGCGGTACGTATTTCCCCTCACAGGTCTCACGTAAGGACATATTCGACTTCTGCATAAGTGAGTTGGAATACTTGCGTTCGGAAGAAAGTCCGATGCCTTCGGCCCGAGCCCTCTACCCTCGTGCAGACAAGGGTTCAGTCTCAGGACTTCTTGCACGTATGTATCTGAATTCCAAGGCTTATACAGGACAGGAAAGATGGGTGGAGACAAAGAGTGTATGCGAAGACATATTCTCGATGGGCTATGCGCTTTGTCCTGACTATGCTTCCCTCTTCCGCGGAGACAACGGAGAGAACCCACATGCTCGTTCTGAAATGCTTTGGGCAGTTGCATACAACGCTGAAAAGACCCAGTCATACGGAGGAACATCCTACATTCTGAGTGCATCTCTGGCTGCTACGGACATAACAGACGAGTCGCGTCCGAACGGACAACGCAACGGATGGGCTGGTCTGCGCGTTCCGTATGAATATGTATCGAGATATTTCAACGTTTCGAATCAAGACTACTCGAGCGGTTCGTATGAAGTCTCGGACGCCCGTGGAAAACTCTTCTATATCAAGGGCAGGTCCGAGTCCATGGATGGTGCCTTGTACTCATTCATGAACGGATGGTCCTGTCTGAAATTCAACAATATCCCGTCCGGTCAGACCGACCAGTCCTTCCTGCCGGTCTCTGCGGTCAAGGCGTTTGCGGACATTGACTTTCCGATGATACGTCTGGCGGAGATCTATCTGATCTATGCGGAAGCCTGCATGAATCTAGGAAGCGCCCAGACAGCATTGCCTATGTTAGCCTTGCTGTCTGAGCGCGCCGGTGTCGCACCTCCTTCTGAGATTACGACAGATTTCCTGGTAGCGGAAAGGGCTCGCGAACTCATGTGGGAAGCCCATCGCCGTACCGACCTCATCAGACTCGGATTGTATGACTCAGGGGCTTATCTCTGGCCATACAAGGGAGGTGATTCCTTCGCAGGCCAGGCCTTTCCTTCCTACAAAAGAATCTTCCCGATCCCACCTACCGAACTTGCCACCAATGACCTCCTCGTGCAGAATCCCGGATACTAGACTATAAGTCCGGTTACTTTCTGCCGCTTGCAGCGATCATGCCGGTGAGGGTTTCGTTGAACTCTCTGGCTGCAGCAAGTTTCTCGACAGTGAGATGCATGCGGTAACGCCAGTAGTGACGTGAATTCGCCGGCACGTTGATTCTCTCTTCGTTAGGATTCTGACGACGGAGAGCAGGGTCCATCGAGAGCCAGTCCTGAAGAGGAAGCACTGTCAACATGGCAGGAGACCAAAGGTGCTGGTCAAGAATCTGACGACAGATCCATGGCTCGCAGTAGTAAGGTGCGTCGCCCTGTCCTCCGAGCATCTCATGATAGAACTGTTCGGTAACCTGACGGTCTTCCTCCCACCACGCACGGATAGGGTTCATATCGTGGGTCGAAGTAGTACATACCGAAAGATATGGATACCATGCAGGATTAGCGAAATTATCATGGATAGACTTCGGCATACGTTGTATCTCAAGAGAAAGAATCCTGAGGTCAGACATCACCTGAGGCACAGTAGCGGGAATCATTCCAAGGTCCTCTCCGCAGGCAAGCATTCCTGTAGAGTCTAGAAGCGCCGGCAGTTTCATCATGGCCTTGTCCTTCCAGAACTCATTGTTGCGACGATAGAAGAAGTCATCATAAAGTCTGTCGAATGCACCGCGACGATACGCATCGAGACAACGGTATGAATGTGTGTCGCGTGCACCGATCTTAGGATGATAATATCCTTCCTGACGCGGATCCTGAAGGAAGAGGTCAAAATCATTCACATCGAATCCCTGGCTCTGGAGTTCATGGGCAGGGAAAGGAAGCGCAGGGTTGAAGTAGCCGTTCAGACCGCTCTTTGTCCACATAGGGATCTCCCAGATACGGAAGAATCCAAGGATATGGTCGATACGGAAGGCATCGAAATACTCAGACATCTTGGCAAGACGCGACTTCCACCAAGCGAAGCCGTCCTCCGCCATCTTCTCCCAGTTGTATGTAGGGAAGCCCCAGTTCTGACCGTCTGCAGAGAATGCATCAGGTGGTGCACCAGCCTGCGAATCCATATGGAAGAGTTCAGGATAAAGCCATGCATCCACGCTTGTACGGCTGATACCGATCGGAAGGTCACCCTTGAAGATGACACCCTTTGAGTGGGCATAAGCGCATACCTCCGACAACTGAAGGTCGAGGTGATACTGTACGAAACACCAGAAATCTATATCTGCACGATTCTCCTCGCAGAATGCAGCGACCTTCTTCCTGCTGTATTTTGCAAATCCCTTCCACTGAGTGAAGTCAGGAGTTCCGTTCTGGTCGCGGAGGACGCAGAAGGCTGCATAAGGGATAAGCCATGAAGAGTTCTTCTGAACGAAGTTCTGATATTTCTCTGTCGCTGACAGTTTCTTGAAGGTTTTCCTGAATGCCTCACGGAGAAGTTCCCTCTTGAGGTTGTTCACCCTCTCGTAGTCGATCTGCTCGAGGGAGTTGAGTTCCGCCTGAAGAGCCTTGTACTCCTCATCCACCTTCACTCCCACAGCGGGAAGATGCAGGAACTGCGGATGAAGGGCAAATGTCGAGTTCGGATTATATGGGTATGAGTCCTCCCATGTATGAAGCATGGTTGTATCATTGATAGGAAGCAACTGGAGGATGCTCTGTCCGGTAGAAGCGGCCCAGTCCACCATCTTCTTGAGGTCATAGAATTCTCCCACACCAAAATCGTCCTCAGTACGGAGAGAGAACACTGGAATGGCAGTACCTGCTCCCTTCCAGTCACGTCCGCAGAAACGCACCTGAGCGTCTGCCTCTACGGTCATCTCACCCTTTTCAGGAACATTGAGGAACCATCTGTTGTCTCCGTCTTCCCATGCCACCGGCTCGAGAGTCTTCCTGTCTGCGACAAGAATCTTGTATGAGAACGGTTCAGCAACTTCGAGTGCAAGAGTCCATACAGGAAAACGGGCATCATCGAAAGGGACCACCTTTGTCCAGTCCTTCAATGCCTTTCCGCTACCTGCAAGTGCAAGCACTTCATTCGGACGAAGAGACGGAGCAGAAACCTGGATAACGACATTTGCATCCTTGGCAGATGCTGCCTTCGCCGCCTTTCTGCCGAAGATGGCATCAGTGAATGCCGATGAGTAGAACGGAGAATCTGCCGGACGGTCATTCCACCTGTCATAAATATTGACCACCTTGGCCTTAGTATCTTCAGGAAGAGAAAGGACATGCTTCTTCCACTCAGTGCGCACAGTCACCCCGTCACGCACGACTTCATATGTGTACTCGGAAGACTTCGCAGGGTTGAAGCGCGCAACCTCCCCCTGCCATATACCCTCGGCAACATATGCCATAGGATAGCGTTTTCCGCCAAGACAGAGGACAATCTCTTCGCCCCAACTGGTCCTGTATTCTATGCTTAAATTAAGTTTCATATCGTGTTGTTTATTTCTTTTGCAAATATAGCGGATTTTAGAAGTTCGTCAAGAGTCTGAACTCTCCGGCAGGAAGAGTTATCTGAATACTGCTGCCGTCAAATGTCTCATTTCTGTCGAAATGGTTGGTCCATGTGCCGTCTGAAGGCATTTCCGCCGTAAAGGTCTTCTGCTCCGTAGTGAAGTTACCTACCACCACGAAGGACTTGCTTCCGGCAGTACATGTGATGAAGCGTCCGTTGTCCCAATCATTTGTGTCAACCTTCCATGAGAACGAAGCAGAAGCATCGAAGAACTCCGGATTGTCCCTACGGAACTTTATGAGAGCACAATAAGTATCATAAAGGGCTTTTCTTTCAGGAACATCCAGATACTCCCACTTGGGAGCCTTCCTTCCGGTACGTCCTCCTGTCTCGATGGAAACATCATATCCTAATTCGCCGAACTGCCATATCATCTTAGGGCCAGGGACGGTCAGGAAGAAGGCCGCATTGAGTTCCAGACGCTGCATCATCACGGCAAGATCGTCCTTGACACCTGCTGCACCGTAAGTCTTTTGCCTGAAAGCGTTCCTTTCCTCGTCGTGACTCTCCATGAAACCCACATACGCACCGAACTTCATTCCGTTGCTTCCGGTCCACAGGCCTCCGAATCCGCTGTCATTCTTTGTACCCTGTGCTGCCTGTCCGTATGCATAGTTGATGTTTCTCCACACCTTCATTCCTGCTTCGGCAAGTTCCTTCTCCTCCTTGTCATCACAGAAATGCTCGAGAATCACCACGGCACTCTCGTCAACAGACCTGATATAGTCATTGTATTCCTTGAGGATAGCCACACGACCTGCATCATAATTGGATGCAGTGGACTCATTTGACTTCTTATTAGTGAATCCTTTGGTAAGGTCAAAACGGAAACCGTCCACATTGTATTCAGTCAGAAGCCAGGCAAGACTCCTCTTCACATGTTCCACCATCACTTCATTCTCATGATCGATATCCACAAAAACACTGAACGGATGCGGAGCCGTCTTGTTGAAGAAAGGATTGATATCCAGAGGATACATCTTGCAGAAGGCATTGTTTTCTGTAAGATGATTATATACAACGTCGATAATCACAGCAATGCCCCTCTTGTGGCACTCATCGATGAACTGCTTGTACATCTCGCGTGTACCATACGCCTTGTCCATGGCGAAATAATGGTTCGGATTGTATCCCCAACTGTCGTTTCCGTCGAACTCCTGGACAGGCATGAGTTCGATTGCATTGACGCCGAGAGTCTCGAGATAATCAAGTTTCTCCATTGCAAGAGAGAGATTTCCTTCCTTGCCGCCGTTTACCGTGAAGTCACGCAGAAGCAGTTCATAGATGATAAGGTCATCCTTATCCTCGATCTCGAAATCAGTAATCTGCCAGTCGTAGGCCTCACGTCCGATCTCGAAGGCAGATACATATCCGGAGGTTCCGGATGGGTAGGTCCTCAAGCCAGGATAGGTAGAAGAAGATATCCACTGGTCATCTCCGGAGTAAGTGATTTCCGAATAAGGGTCACTCAGGCGCAGACGTGTATCCTCGTTTCCTGTAAGATACTGGAACATATACTCCCTGCCAGTCTCAAATCCATTACATGTGATCCACCAGCATCCTGCAGCCACATCCCTCTTCATGGCATATTCGCTCTTACGTTCCCAGTTGTTGAACTCACCTATAAGGTAGCACCAGTCGTAACTGTTGCCATTCTTGTCCTTCTCATAGAACACGAAGGTCACCGAACCGTCAGCATTGTAGTTGATTCCATGCTTTGCTCCCGCAGGAACGCTCTCCTCAACGACCTCATCAGGAACAAAGGCATTCTTGTTATCCTCGACTGCAAGAAACATGTCTGAAGTCTGGGCTGAACCGTCTGAATTCCTGACTACCACACAGATACGGAACAACTCCTCATTTTCTGCACCGAACCACTCACGTACACTTGGTCCTATCTCAAGTTTCCAAAGGTTACGGGTCTCCGTCTGCTCGAGTCTGCATTTCTCAATGTTCTGTCTCCAGTCTGCCTGCACATTGGACCACTCATTGATTCCTATATGCGCATACAGGTCAATACTCTTGTTATGGAATGGCGAGTCCTTGCCGGCGCTGAAATATAAGGTGCAAGGCTGGTCTGCATCTGGTCTGGCAGGAACGCTATGAATCCCCGTCACAATCTCTTTCTCCGGTTTCTTGTCCTGAGTGACTGCGATTTCAACATCCTTCGCGCCCTCTGCACTGAAGATTATTACAGCAGTACGCCTTGCGCCCTCATTGACGTCCGCCTTGACAGTCACCTCTGCGTTGCCGTTACCTGTCCTGCTATCAAAGGTAAGCCAGTCTGCATTTCCCGCAGAAAGTTCCCACGCTAAAGAATTAGTCGTAACTGTAATGATCTTCTCTCCGCCTTGTTCCGTGAAAGACAGAAGAGACGGTTCCGCCTTAAGAGTGATATCTTCCGGCACTTCCACCGGTTCCGGATCCTTGCAGGAGAACACCAGTAACAAATACAGCAAAGAAAGAATAAGAAGAAAATATCTTTTCATACTGTTTCTGAAAATTGGCAGACAGAAGGCCGGTCAGGGCCTTCTGTCCGAAATATTACTGTGGGATTACAGCGTACTGATGAGTAAGCGAGTTGAAATAAACATCATACTTACCTGGGGCAATCTTGAGGTTTCCGCCTCCGTCTGCCTCTCCATAGTAGTTGTCCTTAGAAAGAACCCTACTGTCGTCAGCACCCCAACTGATATCCCAGCCACCGTTTGCACGGAACTTGAACTCAGCCTCGCTCTCTACTACAAAACCCTTCTTCACCCAGTTATGCTGTGACACCTCAGTCATCTCGACATCACCGCCCCAATTGTTGAAACCACCGATGAGGCCTACGAGGTCATACCTTGTAACGTCACCTGCAAACTCTTCCTGCTTGTAAGTCTTGTTCTTGATGTCAACTGTAACTGTGTACACCTTGTCAGTAGAAGTCTCAGGAACGCAGATAGAACCTGCACCGGAAGTCACGATTGTTCCTGTAGCGGAATTATCACCATCATTCGCTGTTCCATAGCAGAGATCCCATGTACCATAGTCAAATTCTTCCCAGATCTTCCATCCGGCATAACCACCGTTGGAGAACATTGATGTATAGGTATAGACACCTTCTGTCGCTGTATCATAGAAACGGCAGTTTCTGTACTCTACACTGTCGTACCATCCGTTGTTGTCCTTTGCAGAAGCAACCTGTCCCTGGAGAGTACCAACGAGGAAATAACTTGAAATGGTCTTCTTAGGAGTTACCACCACCTCGAAATCTTCTGACTCGAAAATCATTGAAGTTCCGTTCAATATAGCGTAAGCAGTAACATAACCCTCAAGAGTCCTTGCTACAGGCTGCACACCGAACACTGAAGTAACCAGATCCTGAAGATCCTGTACCTTAAAAGCCATATCAGCACCAACTTCGTAGACATTGTTGCCTTCGAATGTAACTGTAAACTTCACTTCCTTTGCAGCATCAAGACCGGTAGCCGAGATAGCACCTACAGATACGGTCTCTGTTGTAACGGTCTCAAGATTGATAGCCTCAGCCGCTGTTACTGACACAGCACCGTTAAGAGTTATGATCTCCTCCTGCTCATTTGTCTGAGGGTCAGCAGCATCGATGCCATAATCACCTGCGATACATCCGGTAAGGAAAAGACCGGCAAGTACGCTCAAATATGCTAATTTCTTCATAATGTCAATTCTTTAATGATTACTTGATCTCACCTTTTCCCTTAGTGAAGTTGAGATAGAGTTTCTCACCCTTGGCTCCGCTTACACGATCCTGGTCTCCATTTGTACCACGGTACTCGATCTTGCCGCCGAATATCATGAACTCGGTCTTCCACCAGTCATATCCAGGAATACTTACGCATGCACGCACACCTGGATCACCGTTTACATCTGCCGCAAATGCTGGAGAAACAAACTCACCCTCTGCATCAGCAGGAACGGTAAACAGATTTTCAGGAACAGTCTTCCAGTCTGTCTGTCCTACGATTGCACCGATAAGGTAAACCTCCGGCTTGTTGATCTGGAACTTATAGATGATGTCACGTCCTTCAACTGTGAGTTCTGCAACAACAAGGTACCAACCTGCTTTTGTAACAGCCATGTTGCCGCCGTCTTCCTTAAGACCGGCACCTGCATTGTCCACATATGTGTAAAGCGGATCATCGTTTACATATCCGACCTCGCCGCCGTCCCATGCCTTGTTGCTGTTCACCTTGAATCCTCCTTCCGGAAGGTAGATAAGTCTCCAGAAAGCACCTGTCTTACCCTTACCGTCAGTAGCATTGCCATTTACAGGAATGAAATCAAATGCTGAGTCCCAGTCCCATTTGTTATACTCACCTACGATAAAGAACTCCTTCGGTACGAAAACTTCAGGGAGTTGGTATGGACAACGGATGCTTGCGATCGAAACCGGATTGGATACGATCTCACCCTTTTTGCTGGCAGTCAGAGACGCAACCACACGGATAGTTGCAGAAGTCTCATATGGGAACTTAGCCTTCATCTGATCCTCAGTGATGTCCTTGTCTTCCGCTACGAGATCTACCATCTTGAGTTGTGTAAGAGCAATTGCAATCTCCGAAGCAGGAACATTGATTCTTGCAGAAGAGAATTCAGTATCTAAGGTCACATAGTCTCCTGTAACCTGCTTTTCGTTGAACTCCTGTGTGAAATTACCGTCCTTAGATACCTGTACCTTATATGTAGTTGCGGCAGTAAAGCCGTAATCAGGCTGAGATACAGCGATTTCAATCGACTCTGAACTTGCAAGGTCGATGAAATTGTTCTTGAGAACCGGTTCGTTCAGAACGAACTTTGTCGGCTCCTGGAACACCGGTGTCGCATCCTGATCCTCACAAGCAGAGAATGCAAGGGCACCGATAAGTAAAGATGCTATAATGTAAAATCTTTTCATCTTGAATAATCTTAACTATTAATAACCCTTGTTCTGAACGAGGTTAGAGTTTGCGTTCTTGTCATTTTCCGGAATAGGGAAAAGGTTCAGATGATCGCTTACAGCCTTACCAGCCTTGGCACCACCTTTCCACTGCCAGAGATAATCAGCAGTAGTGAACTTACCGAAGCGGATAAGGTCTGAACGACGCCATCCCTCAAGAGCAAGTTCGCGGGCACGCTCGTCAAGAACATTATCAAGAGTGTATTCTGACACTGCAGAAAGGCCTGCACGTTGACGGACTGCATTGTATGCAGCAAGGCCGTCCACACCCTCAGCACCACGTACAGCACACTCCGCCTTCATAAGAAGGGCATCGGCATAACGGAATACAGGGAAGTCTGTGTTCACGAAACCAGGGTTGGTATAGGTAACCTCTCCTGTCTTCTCATCCTTATTCGCTGTCTGGTTAGGAATCTTACCCTCGCTTGTCACGTTCTTGAACTTGAGGAATGCATAACCATTGGAGAATGTTCCGATGTCATCTATCTCCGCCTGATGATCCTTGGTATAGAATATCTTACGAGCATCGTTATCAGAGAACTTCTTGTAGAAGTCAGGCGTTGTACGAAGACCACCCCATCCGGAAGAGATACCCACTTCGTCAGTGTTCATCTTACCTCCTGTACAAGCGAAGATGAGATAGTTTGTCACACCGTAACTCTGTACATTTACACCATCCTGCTCAACAGCCCAGATGATTTCCTCGGTACACTTATGGTTGTCAGCAAGGAAGAGGTCCTGGAATGCAGAGAACTTTGCTCCGTTTGGAGTTGTATGGAGACTGTATGCGGCATCAACAACCTTGAGAGCCTCTACACACTCGTCATACTTCTTCGCACCGATATAAACCTCAGCATTGAGATAGAGTTTTGCAAGAATCATTGCAGCGACACCCTTGTTCATACGGCCGTACTCACCCTGACCTGCTGCTGTAAACTTGGCATCAGCAAGAAGTTCCTTAAGTTCGGTCTCGATATATGTAAAGAGATCCGCACGTGAAATCTGCTTAGGAAGATATGTACCTATAGGAGAAGTCTCGTCAGCAAACGGCACGTTTCCGTAGTTGTCAAGAGCCTCAAGCCAGCAGAATGCACGGATAGTACGAGCCTCTGCTCTCCAGAGATCTGCATCAGGAAGTTCGATCGTAGCGGTGTTCAACTTGCGGAGGAACTCGTTGACTGCAGATATCTGATAGAATATACGATAGTAGAATGCTGCCACGAACACGTCTGTAGTAGTCCATGCAAGACCATGGAGGTCCTGGAGAGTCTGGTCATTCCATCCGCAGATTGCCTCGTCTGTTGTAAGACCGTTGAGGTGGTAGCGACCACGGAAGTACTGGCTGAAACCACCGTCGATTCCGGAAATGTTGTTGTTTCCATTAGGACCATATGATCCTGAATGTGAGAAACCTGCATAGCACTGTGCGAGGAGTTCGAAATAGTCCTCTGAAGTCTTGAGTGCTGCATTTGCAGTATTCAAAGATGGGTCGATAGGAGTAACGTTGAGGTCTCCCACACAAGCATTGAGACCAAGCGCTACAACTACAGCACCGATAATATATTTCAATGTTTTCATATTCACTTTCCCTGTTGTTAGAAGTTAAGTTTCAGACCAAGTACGTATGTTCTTGGACGTGGGTAAAGATTGTTGTCAATACCGCCATAAACCTCTGGGTCGAGACCGTCATACTTAGTGAATGTGCATACATTCTGTACGGTAGCGAAGATGTTGAGGCCCATTGCACGGTCAAGTTTGGCAGACTTGAAGATCTGTGGGAATGTATATCCAAGAGTGATGTTGTCAATCTTGAAGAATGAAGCATCCCTTACATAGTAGTCTGAAGTATACTGCGCTTTCTTGAAAAGTGAGAATGCGGCAGAACTGAGGCGGTTGCTGTTGAAACTGTTTGTCCAGCAGTCAGCGATCATTTCACCGTCAGAAGCAACGTTGTTGTAAACCCAGTTACCGATGCTTCCGTGTCCTGATGCAGCGAGAGTCCAGTTCTTGTATGTGAGTGTAGTATTCACACCAAGTGTAACATCTGCAGCAGGCTTGTGGTAGAAGTAACGGTCGTCAGCAGTGATCTTACCATCACCGTCGCGGTCTACATACTCGCCTTCGATAGGATGGCCTGACTTGTCATATACCTGCTCCCACACATAGAACGCACTTACAGGGAAACCGACCTGATGCATCTGGATAGTGTTACCCACACCACCTGAAATACCACCTGTCGCAACACCAGTCTTGTCGTTTGGAGATGCTGTCAGTTTAGTGAACTTGGTAGCATTGTATGCTACGTTTCCCCCGAGTGACCATGTCCAGTTGCTTCTGTCGATCACCATTGCATTGAACTCATACTCGATACCCTTGCTCTCGAGGTTACCGATATTTACGTTGAGGTAGTTTGTAAGGTTACCGAGAGCCGCTACAGGGATGTAGTTGATAAGGTCAGAAACCTCTCTATGGTAAGCGTCCACAGCCATTGTGATACGGTCGTTGAGGAAACCGAAATCGAGACCGATGTTTGCTGTTGTAGTAGTCTCCCATCTGAGGTCGGTATTATATCCGATTGCTGTGATAGGCTTTACAAGAGTACCGCCGAAGAAATAATAACTTCCGAGGTCATTGTTGTAGAATGTAGGCTGAGACTCATAACGTCCCACAACATCCTGGTTACCTGTCTGTCCCCATGAGAGACGGAGTTTCAATGTTGTAAGAGTCTCGTTACCCTTGAGGAAGCCTTCGTTGGCGATGTTCCAACCGAGAGCAACCGATGGGAAGAGGCCCCACTTGTTGTCGATGAATTTTGAAGAACCGTCACGACGGATAGTCGCTGTGATCATATAACGGTTGTCATATGAATAGTTTACACGACCGAAGAATGAAACGAGATACAACTCTGACTTAGGAGTCTTATACTCTGCGAGAACCTTTCCGTCGCTGAGTTTGTTAGAGAAGTTTGAAGACTCGTTGTAGAAGTGCTGCCAAGAATAACCTGCCATTGCATCGATATGGTTCTTTCCGAAATCCTTTGCATATGCAAGGTAAGCCTCGAGGGTGGTGTCCATACGCTTGTATGTGTATTCGCTATGGTATCCAGAACCTGACTGCTGAGTGTCATGAACAGACTGCTCTGCACCTACAGGAACCTCTGCATATCCGCCAGATGAAGCGAAGTCCATACCGAGGTTGAGGTTGAATCTAAGGTCCTCGAAACCATGGAACTTGTAATCGAACTGTGCATTACCGATGAAACGGTTTGCCTTAGACTCGTCTTTCTTGTCATAAAGAAGGGCAACAGGGTTCATTGTAGCCATTGTGTTGACCTTTCCTGCCTCATCACGCCATACAGTATAACCATTGAGACCCTTCTCAGATGCGTCGTATACAGGAAGAGTAGGGTTCATGCGGTTTGCCGCTCCGATCGCTCCCTGGTTTGCAAAACGGCTTGCAGAGAATACACCCTTACCGTTAAGGTTGAGAGTAAGGTGATTGTCAAAGAACGATGGTGAGAGATTTACCGAATAAGTCGCACGGTCCATGTGGTCTGTCTTGAGGACACCGTCCTGTGAAAGGAAGCCGGCAGAAACACGCCAAGGAAGAATACCTGCGTTGCCGAGGTTCACACGGCCGGCGAGGCTAAGGTTACCCTCGTATGCAGGAGCGATCTGATAGATCTCCTTCTGCCAGTCTGTGTCAGCAGTACCCATGGCATTCATAGCCTCAGCCTTGATATTTCCTGCATCCACCTGTGACTGTACGAAAGCCTTGTATTCAGAAGCGTTCATCACGTCAACATAGTTCGCCACCTGAGAAACAGAAGTCTGGAAGTTGAAGTTGATCTGAGGAACGCCGCTCATTGTCTTTGCACCCTTCTTGGTTGTGATCACGATGACACCGTTAGATGCACGTGAACCATAGATCGCTGTTGCAGAAGCATCCTTGAGTACTGAGAATGACTCGATATCGTTAGGGTTGATAGACGAAAGCACGTCACCCATACCGCTGATACCGTCGTTGCTTACAGGAAGACCGTCAACGATGATGAGAGGGTCTGAACTGATCATTGAAGACTCACCACGGATACGGATCTTTGCACCAGCACCTGGCTGACCGCTGCCCGGAGTCACAACAACACCCGCAGACTTACCTTTGAGGAGGTCTGTAGGAGAAGAAATCATACCCTTGTTGATCTCGTCAGCCTTCACTGTGCCGACCGATCCTGTCATGTCACCCTTCTTTACTGTACCGTAACCGATGACAACGACCTCGTCAAGGAACTCTGTATCCTCGCCAAGAGTAACTGTTGCAGGCACCTGAGATGCCACGAAAGTCTGTGATGCATAACCGATGCAACTGATCTCTACAATTGCGTCAGCGCTGGAAACTGTAAGGACGTAGTCGCCGTCAAGACCGGATGAAGTACCGTTTGTGGTACCCTGCTCGATGATTGTAGCACCGATTACCGGACCGATTGCGTCAACAACTACTCCTTTCACCTCGTATCCGCTCTGAGCGAATACATTTGCCCCTCCCAACAGGAGTGTTGCGACAAGGGCAACGCATAGCGTCTTGATCTTATTCATAAGAACTTTTTTTGGTTAGTAGATTGTTTATTGTTGAACTATTATAATATTCAGTATGCTGAATCTGATTTATTTCTCCTTCACGAAACGCACAGCAAGAGCACCAAGCACCAGGAGTACTCCCGCTACGAGGAACATGCTTACCTGCGCACCTCCGACAAGTTTGAGGACAAATCCTCCGCATGCAGCGGCAGCGATCTGCGGAAGGCAGATGGTTCCGTTGAACAGACCGAGGTATGTTCCTATATGTTCGCCAGAAAGCGAGTTGGTAAGGAGGGTGAAAGGAACCGCCAGCATTGCCGCCCAAGCCACACCTATAAGAAGGAATGAGATAAAGAGGAGATACTGGTCATGGATGAAGAACACGGATGCGAAGCCGACGGCACCGATAAGGAGGCTGACAACGTATGCGGTCTTGATGTTTCTGAACTTAGGGATCACAAGAGCCCAGAGAACAGAACCGATAGCCTGCACGGCGAAGAGGATACCCACCCAGTTTCCGGCAGTCTGATAGCCTTCTGAAGCAACGTCAGTCGTTCCCCATACGGTATCAGCGATGGCACCGTTAGTATATGTCCACATGTAGAGGAACGCAGCCCAGCAGAAGAACTGTACAAGACCTACTGTCCAGAATGTGTTTGGAGCCTGCTTGAGAAGAGTGAACATTCCAGGGCCCTTGTCACCTTCGGTCTTCTTCGAAAGGTCGATTCCATGGAAGTCCGCATACTCCTTCGGCGGCATCTCCTTCACCTTGAATGTTGTGAAGAGAACACAGAGGATGAGGATTGCAGAACCGATGTAGAATGCATATTTCACAGTATCAGGAACCTGTCCTTCCGGCGCGGTATTGGCGATTCCAAGCCATGCGAAGATGAACGGGAACACATATCCCACAAGGCTTCCGGCGTTGCAGAGGAAACTCTGGATCGAATAAGCCTGAGCCTTCTGGTTCTCTCCCACCATATCTCCCACAAGCATCTTGAACGGCTGCATCGCCACGTTGATCGAGGTATCAAGAAGCATCAGGGACACAAGACCGAAGATCATTGCACCTCCGACAGCAAGGCCGAAGTTTCCTGCATTAGGAAGCATGCACATCACGAGGATGGCGATGATCGATCCGAGAAAAAGATAAGGAATACGACGTCCCAGACGGGTCCATGTCCTGTCGCTGTATTTTCCTACAAGAGGCTGAACGATCAGTCCCATGAGCGGAGGAAGTATCCAGAAGAAACTCAGGTCATGAGGGTCAGCACCCAGTGTGGCAAAAATACGGCTGATGTTGGCGTTCTGAAGGGAGTATGCAATCTGGACTCCGAAGAATCCGAAACTGATGTTCCACATCTGCCAGAATGTAAGTTTCGTTTTTTGCATTTTTTACGTGTTTTGGTTATTGTTTATCACGATTTTACAAGTCCACGAAAATAAAAATAAACTTCTATACCATTATTATGCAAAAGACGAACTGTCCGAAGAAGGGGATGAACGGTTGGATTTTCAAGATGAAATCACTAACTTCGTTCCGGTTTTTCTATTGAATATTCAAGAAATGAAATCTTTAGGACTGTCCTGGATCATACACATTTTCGCCCTGCTCCATGCTGGAGTAGCATTGGGGTGCCGTCTTGCCGGCATTGATGACCAGTTGTTCCTGACCATACTTACAATGGCCCTGGCCCTGATAATCTGTCTGAAGAAAGGGTTGAAGATAGAGTTTACAGCCATCATCATCATCGTAGTGAACATTCTCGGCTTCCTTTTGGGAACCTTCGGAGCAAATGTCCTTCAATCATTCATACATTCTGAGTATGCTGTACATCCGCTCTCCACATTGGTGACTACAGAAATCCTGGGATGGTGCATCGTTGCGATGACGAATATATTCGGAAACAAGGAAGATAACATCAGTTTCCGAAAATCACCTTACATGAAGTGGCTTCTGCTTATAGCCGCCGGCATCTTCGCCTTGAGGCTTCTCATTGTCCTGGGTTTTTCAAAAACTCCGATCGGGCATGACCTGGTCTTCGAAGTGGTCAGAAAGGTCATGACGAACATGTTTTCCCTCGTCATTCTCATCTGTGTCAACATCCTGTTTGTCAGGTCCTTAGCCACAAGAAAACAGAATACATCAATATTCAGTACTGTAATCATCTATATAATCTTCATGGTTATGGCTGCTCTTCTCGAAACATTCCTTGTCGGATTGGGAGAAGAGAGTTTCCAACTTCTTTTCATTGTCTCTGTCATAGTGCAGATCACAGTCTACTGCATCATCCATATTATAAACTATGCCATCACCACCCGCATCGAGATGCAGAACGAAAGGGAAAAGGCAAACATGGCTCAGTACAGATACCTCAAACTCAAGAGACAGGTAAACCCCCACTTCCTTTTCAATTCCCTGAACATCCTCGACTGTCTGATCTGCGAAGAGAAGTCCGAACAGGCAAGCGTCTATACCCATAAACTCGCTGGCATATACAGATACATGCTCAAGAGCGAAGACGAGGAAGTCGTCCCTCTCAGAGACGAGATGGTATTTGTCAGACTGTACATAGACCTCCTGAAAGTACGCTTCCCCGAAGGATTCGATGTGGTCATCGATGTTCCGGAAGACAGACTGGCCCATTTTGTGCCTCCATGTTCGATCCAACTGCTCATCGAGAATGCAACCAAGCACAATGCAGTGAGTGCAGACAATCCGCTTACTGTCAAAGTGGAGGCATCCGGAGACCAGATCAGTGTATGCAACAACATAGTGCCTAAGGTGACTAAAAGCACATCGACCGGATTAGGACAACAGTACATCAGACAACTGTACATGGACCTGTCCGGAAAACAGATAGAAATAAAGCAAAGTGAGACATCTTATTGTGTAACCTTACCATTGTTATAACTTATGGCTATGAAAGTACTGATAGTGGAAGACGAGATGATGGCACAGAAAAGCCTCATCAGGACCCTCGCCCAGAACTTCCCGGACATGGAAATCGAAGGAACCACCGGCTCGGTCAGGAACACGGTGGAATGGTTGAAGACCCCGGGGAACCATGCCGATATCATATTCATGGACGTGGAACTGTCAGACGGAGAATGTTTCGAGATTTTCCGCCAATGCGATGTCAAGGCAAAGGTGATAATGACCACAGCATACGACAGTTATGCAATAAAGGCCTTCGAAGCAGGAAGTATAGATTATCTTCTCAAGCCAATAGATCTGTCTGCCCTCAAAAGGGCCGTCGCGCGCTGCCGGATGAGCGGAGGCGGCATCGATGTAGAATCTCTCCTGAAGGCTATCGGAGGCAGCAATGATTCCAAGAAGACATACAAGGAGAGGTATATCATAAGATTCAATGACAGGATTGTCCCTGTCATGACGGAGGATATCGCCTACATATATTCTGAAGAAAAGACCAATTATCTGGTCACCTTCGGTGGAGACAGATACATCCTTGACTCATCTCTGGACGTCATGATGGACGAACTTGATCCGGAAAAATTCTTCAGGATATCACGAGGATGCATCATCTCGATGAAGGCCATAACCAGCATCATAAAGCAGGCTGGAAGCCGTCTTAAGATAGAATCTGATCCGGAGGCTCCTTTCGAGATGACGGTAAGCCGATCCAGGGTCGATGATTTTCTTGAGTGGATCGAAAGATAGGTCAGGACCTGTCTTTCATCTTCTTCCAGTTAAGTACCGGAAGGATGAAGGAAATCAGGGCAGCAACAAGCCAGAACCAGGAAACAGGACCGAAATCATACACATCGACACCATCTACCTTAGTCGTATTGAACTGTATCAGGTAACCGCTGGTTATATCCTGAAGACCGGCCGCTATGTAACTTGAGATTCCCACCACTCCAAGGGCCGCACCTGTTGCCTTTCTTGGCACAATGTCTATAGCCATCAGGCCGGCCACTATGCAGTAGAGGACACCTATCGCAAGGCTGAACACCGACACATACAGGACATTCATCATATACCCGGAATCGGTAAAAAGGAAGAGGGCCAGAGAAACGAAACTCAGCATGCCGGCAAGTATGGCAGGCTTCACCCTGTCGCTTTTGAATACTTTGTCGGAAAGCCATCCCGCAAGCACAGTACCTACCATGCCGGAAGCGGCATAAAAGCCTATGATCTGCGTAGCCTCCTCTATCGGGAAACATTTTTCCTTCTGCAGAAAGAGGACGCCCCAGCCTGTAATCGCATATTTGGTGATGTAAATGAATGCACTCGACAACGCTATCACCCATATTCCAGGATGTCTCAGCACATATTTCTGAAGGTCTCTCGTAGGCAGGGTGTCATGCCTGGTGACTTCCTCTCCTGAGAGTTTCTGCACAGAAGGAAGTCCCTTGCTTTCAGGTGTATCCGACACCAGCCACAAAACAATGAGGGAACCGGCAAGACCGGCTATGGAAGCAACGATGAACCCGGCTTTCCATCCTATGGCACCAACGATAAGTCCAGTTATGATGAATGAAAGGAACTCCCCTATATAAGGAGTTGAACTGAATATGCTGTAGTAAGTGCCTCGCTTCGATTTAGGAAACCACCTGGACAGGCATATGACTCCGGGAGGAGATCCCATGGACTGCATCCATCCGTTGATTCCCCATAATATTGCAAAAGAAAAGAAGATTACAGCAGTAGATTGGGTGACTGTATCATTGACTATTCCAAGCACACCTAAAAGAAGGTTGATAAGGGCGGAAAAGAACAGTCCCACAGCCATGAAACGCTTGATATTGCAGTAATCCGCTATGAATCCGTTCATGAACTTTCCTACCGCATATACAAAAAGAAGGGCAGAACCGATGACACCTAACTCTCCAGCGGAAAGAACTCCCTCATCGATAAGAGGCTGTTTCACGACACTAAGGCTCATCCTGCACACATAATAGAGGCTATATGCGACCGTAACCCCCCAGAATGTCCTGTTCCTCAGCAGTCTGTAAGTACTGTCCGCCTTTTCCGGAGCCACCTGCTCCGCCGACGGCTTGCTTATCCTGAAAAATGAATATACACCCATGGCTTTGCTTTAAGACATGCAAAGATATAATTAATCTATGGAAATCAGCACATCCTTACTGTAGCGGACCGACAGATAGATGGTACGCGCAAGAAGATGGGCAAAATATGCCCCCATAAGGACATGCATGGAGACAGAAGGCGACAGGTCCGGGAAGGCCAGTCCCGCAGCCCAGACGGCAAAGAATCCGACCACAGCCCATAGCATCGAGTTTCTGATAGCCTTAGAGGCTGTCGCACCGATATATATGCCATCCCATGTAAAGGCTGCACAACCTATCACAGGCATCAGGAGAAGCCAAGGAAGATATCCCTTAGCGGCAGCCACTACCGTAAGGTCAGAAGTCATCATCTTGAGCATAGGCACACCCGCAAAATGATATATAGCCATGAATATCACTGCAATGCTCATACTCCACACAAACGTCCATCTTACAGTCTGACGGACCATCTTTCCATCTTTCGCACCGATATGCTTTCCAGTAAGAGCCTCACCTGCATATGCAAATCCGTCCGTGAAATACGAGAATATCATCAGGAGTTTCATCATTATCGAACTGACCGCCAGAAGCACATCTCCGTACCGCGCAGAGATGACAGTAAAGCCTATATATATTGCAATGAAACATAATGACCGGACAAAAAGGTCGGCATTCATGACGAAAAAGCGCCTGGTCTCACTACCTTTGAACACATACTTAAGGTCGCCTTTCCCCATGTATGAGAAAGTGCTTCCTATATACTTGAAGACAAGGATTCCGAGAGCCGTCAGAAAACCGGAATATTGTGCAGCGACGGTTCCGGCAGCGATTCCTGAGAATCCCATCCCCTCGAAGTGCCATCCTCCCACATTTATTCCCAAGGCAAGGACAATGCTCATCAGCACATTCATTCCGTTCACAACAAGATCCACCACCATGGCACTGACACTGTCCTGCATACCGATGAACCATCCTTTGAAGGCCATAAGACTCAATGTCGCAGGAGCAGCCCATATGCGTATGAAGAAATATTCCGATGCAAGTTCCCTGACCTGAGGAGTACAGTCCACAACAAGAAAGGCCGTTTTTACAAAAATCCATTGTATCGCTATCAGGAGCAAGGCACAGGCCAATGCAATCCCTGTAGCGCGGGTCAGTATCTTCGCACATTCCTTGCGGTCTCCTCTTCCATATGCCTGGGCAGCAAGTCCTCCTGTACCGACACGAAGAAAGCCGAAGTTCCAGTACAGCAGATCGAAAAGCATCGTGCCTATCGCAATGCCGCCGATCATTACTGCCGCACTCGTATCCAGATGGCCGGCGACACCTATGTCCACCATTCCTACAAGCGGCACGGTTATATTGGCCAGAATGCTCGGTATGGCCAGTTTGAATATATCCTTGTTGATTTGCTTCATCTTTCTCTCCTACCTGTACTTCCCCTCTTCGTCCAGCATACCCAAGTAAGAAGAGTATCGGTCATAACTTATTTCCCCAGCCTCCACAGCATCCTTGACAGCACAACCGGGTTCATGAGTATGAGTGCATGGTGCAAAACGGCAGTTCTCGGACACCTTGAGCATCTCAGGGAAATAAAGGGCGATTTCCTCTTTCTTCAGATCCACCAGTCCGAAACCTCGAAGACCCGGTGTATCGACAATGAATCCACCTGAGGCAAGACTGTACATCTCATAGAATGTAGTGGTATGCTTTCCCTGAAGATGGACGTCAGAGATTTCCCCGACGCGAGGATCAAGAGATGGGTCAAGTGCCTTGATGAGAGATGACTTGCCCACACCGGAAACTCCCGAAAACAAAGACACATGTCCCTTACATGCCTCTCTGAGAGCCTCTATACCCTCACCGGTCAGAGCAGAGACCTCCATGACGGGATAGCCAGCACCCTCATATATTTCATGGAAGGCTTCCAGCATCTCCCTGTGGGACTCCCTGTACAGGTCGACTTTGTTGAGCACGATCGTGACAGGGACATTGTACACCTCGCAGGTCACAAGTATACGGTCCAGGAAAGGAAGTTTTATTTCAGGATAATCTATAGTCGCTATGATGAAGGCCCTGTCCAGATTGGCTGCGATTATATGGGACTGCCGCGACAGGTTTGTGGATTTGCGGATTATGTAATTCCTTCTTGGATTTACAGAAGTGATGGCGGCAGGGTTTTCCAAGGTGACGTTTCCGATGATATCGGCTCCTTCGGGAACTTCGGCCTCGAAAGCAACCACATCTCCCACTGCCACTGGATTTGTTGCAGAAGACCCCTTAAGGCGGATCTTTCCCCTTAGGACCGCAGGAAACAGTTCCCATTCAGGAAGCCGGGACAGCAGATAATGACTTCCCGTATGCTTGACTACAGTTGCTTCACCTTTCATAATCTTCATAATTCAAGTGCATGTACAGCACTTTTCCATAAGCGTGGGTATATAAACAATATCGAGGGTACAAAGATAATGAAATATTCATTACCTTTGTGGGATATCGTCAAGCACTTATTTCATTATGATACAGGAAAAGCATATCGAAGCCACTCTCAAGGGAATGTTCGCAAACCTGAAGTTCACCCAGGAACCATCAGGACTTTACGACCCTCTGAGATACATGATTGAGATCGGCGGGAAAAGGATACGCCCAAGGCTCTGCCTGACCGCCTATGCCCTTTACAAGGATTCCTTCTCGGAAGAGATTCTTTCTCCGGCAGCAGCAGTCGAGGTTTTTCACAGTTTCACACTCATCCATGACGATATAATGGACAAGGCAGATGTACGCCGCGGAGTGCCTACCGTATACAGGAAATGGGATGAGAACACTGCTATTCTCTCAGGAGATGTAATGTCAATAGAAAGTTACAAAATGGTCGCAAAGGCTCCCGCTTCCGTTCTTCCCGCTGTTCTGGCATTGTTCTCTGACACAGCGGCACAGGTATGCGAAGGTCAGCAGTACGACATGGACTTCGAGAACCTTTCTCAAGTTCCGATGGAGGATTATCTCAAGATGATCGGACTGAAGACCGCTGTGCTCATTGCATGTTCTGCCAAGATGGGAGCCCTGATTGCCGGTGCATCCGCAGAAGACGCAGATCTGCTTTATAAGTTCGGATATGACCTTGGACTGGCATTCCAGATCGCTGACGACTGGTTGGATACCTACGGAGATCCGGCAGTATTCGGAAAGGCTATCGGAGGAGACATCGTCAACAACAAGAAGAGTTGGCTTCTTACCAGAGCCCTCGAAAAGGACGGAACAGAAAGACTCGCAGATGCGATGACAATGCCAGTATCCACAGACACCGAAAAAGAAGCCAAGATTGCAAGAGTGAAGGCCATATATGACGAACTCGAGGTCGGAAACGAGGCAACGCATGAAATCCAGAGGCTTCATGCCCAGGCGATGGAATATGTCGAGAGACTCAATCTCGGAAAATTCAAGGCTGAAATGCTGCACCGTTATGCAGACATGTTATTAGGACGTAGAAAATGATGGAACACAAAAAATTAGAGATAATGGCTCCGGCGGGCAACTTTGAATGCCTGCATGCCGCCATACAAGGAGGTGCCAACTCCGTTTATTTCGGAGTCGAGAAACTTAACATGCGTTCGCACTCGGCGAACAACTTCAAGATGACAGATCTTGCGGAAATCGTCCGCATCTGCTCTGAATATGATGTAAAGACTTATCTCACACTGAACATAGCACTCTTCGGGGAAGACCTCGAAGACATGAAGCGCACCCTTGATGCTGCTAAAGCGGCGGGTATAACTGCCGTTATAGCATCAGACATGGCAGCGATCATCTATGCCAGACAGATAGGCGTCGAGGTACATATCTCGACCCAACTCAGCATCTCAAATGCCGAGGCATTGAGATTCTACGCACAGTTCGCAGATGTCATAGTACTCGCACGCGAACTCAATCTCGGACAGGTCAAGGAAATCAAGGCAATAATCGACCGTGATCAGATCTGCGGTCCTTCAGGACGCCTTGTCGAGATAGAGATGTTTGCCCACGGAGCCCTCTGCATGGCTATTTCAGGCAAATGCTACCTCAGTCTCCACGAGTACGGAGCCTCGGCCAACAGAGGCTCATGCTACCAGTTGTGCCGCCGCGCATACAAGGTACAGGACCGCGAAACAGGAATGGAACTTGAAATCGACAACAAGTACATAATGTCGCCGAAAGACCTTTGCACCATAGAGTTCATGGACAAGATCATCGACGCAGGTGTGACTGTATTCAAGATAGAAGGCCGTGCACGTTCGGCTGAATACGTAAAGAGAGTTGCCTCATGCTATCGCCGTGCAGCAGATGCTGTCTGCGACGGAACATACACTCCGGAACTCGGAACATCATTCAAGAAGGAACTGGAAGAAGTGTTCAACAGAGGGTTCTGGGACGGATACTATCAGGGTGCACGTCTTGGAGAATGGTGCGACGTCTACGGCAGCACATCGACAAGAAAGAAAGTATACTGCGGAAAGATCACCAACTGGTTCGGCAAACTTGGGGTAGCAGAGATTCTCGTGGAATCCTACTCGCTCAACGTCGGTGACAAGATCCTGATAATAGGACCTACTTCAGGATGTGTAGAATACACGGTTCCTGAAATCAGGGTCGACCTCAAACCTGTCGAGGAAGCGTCAAAAGGCACATATTGTTCAATCCCCGTCGACTGGAGCAAAGTGGTGCCTGGCGCACGCGAAGAAGCCCTCAACCTCTGCGGTGACGGATGCAGCGAGCAGGCCTGCAAGGCCATCGAGGAGACCCGTCTGCGAAGATCAGATAAGGTATATATCTGGAAAGAAGAATAACAAAAGGCTCTTGCGTCAATTCGCGAGAGCCTTTTTCAACTGGTCGTCATATCTCAGACGCACCTTTATTCCTGCTTCCTGGAACCAATACCGGACTGCCAGTTCCTCCTCGATGAAAGGAACGATCTCGTCCTTCTTCAGACGGATGAACCTTTCCTTATCCATCTCAAGAGCCTTGCCCATAGCCTCCAGTTCTGGAGCCATTGCATCAGCAAGTCCATCCCTCTCAAGTTCCTTCTTCATCTGGTCGTAAAGAGTCTTTGCGCTGCTTCTGTAGTCGAAGTCCTGAGTCTTGGCATATCTGATGAAGTCTTCGAAGTCTTCGTCAGTAAAATGGAAATCATCCACAGAAGGGATACTGTCATGCCTGCGGGCATAGTCGATGACATATTGGTCTATCACGCCTCCAAGAACAAGGGAGTAGACCAGCCTGCTGTAATTCTGTACAGGGATATCCACGTCAGGAGTGATTCCACCTCCGTCACGCACTATCCTTCCTGATGCAGTCTTGAACTCTTTTGTAAGAGAATCCGGAATATGGCCTACACTTCCGTCTTCATTACGGCTCGAATAGTCGATAGCCTGCACGCAACGTCCGCTCGGTGTGTAATACTTGGCGGTCGTGACCTTTACCTGACCGTTATACGGCATAGGCAGAATGTTCTGTACAAGTCCTTTGCCATAACTACGCTTTCCCATTATCACAGCACGGTCAAGATCCTGGAATGCACCGGCGACGATTTCTGATGACGAAGCCGATCCGGAGTCTATCATCACAATTATAGGAATCTGCGTATCAACAGGTTCTGTCGAAGTACGATACTCACGATACGAATCCGGGGTATTCCCTTTCGAGGTGACCACCAAAGATCCCTTAGGGACAAAGAGGGAAAGAATGTTGACAGCCTCGCTCATCAGGCCACCTCCGTTTCCTCGGAGGTCAAGCACAAGCCTCTTCATACCCTGCGCCTTCAGTTCATTGAACCTGGCACGGACTTCACCGGAAACATTGTCAGTGAATCCGCTCTGAAGGATATATCCTGTAGTGTCGTCAAGCATGCCTGCATATTCAACATCCGGCAGCCTGATTCTTTCTCTGACGATAGGAATATCCAGGGTGTCCCCTGTCCTGACTTTCTTTACCGTAAACACCACTGTAGTACCGGGCTTTCCCTTCATCCTGTCACTACTCTCCTTCGACTCCAGTCCTTTTGTAGGCACGCCGTCAATAGCAATGATCTCATCACCGCACACAAGTCCATACTTCTGTGCCGGAGATCCCGCATATGGCTCGTTGATTATGACATTATCTTCCTTCTTCTTGTGGATGATGGCACCGATACCGCCATAAGTCTTGGACATCAGCATCTGAAGATCTTCATTCTCCTCTTCCGGAATATAGACCGTATAAGGATCCAGTTCCTCAAGCATGGCATCCACTCCGGCTCTCATGATTCTGTCGACAGGAAGGCTGTCGACATAAGAACGGTTAAGTTCCTTGATCAATGCATTATGAATCTCAGCCCACTGTCCCAGTCTGAAACTCTGCGACTGTGCTGAAAGGGAATAAGATACAAGGGAGGTCGCAGCCAGGGCCACGAGCAGGGTTATAATGTTTCGCTTCATACTCGGTTTGAAATTTGCTGGCATCTGCCACGCATAATATATGCCACAAAAATACGAAAATAATTTATACCTTTGCAGTGATTTTTAACAGTAAGATAAGGCAGTTTTATGAAATTGACATTTGCAACGGGCAACAGCGGCAAACTGCGTGAGGCATCAGAAATTCTTGGCGAGGGCTTTGTGCTCGTTTCTCTCGCACAAGCAGGCATCACCGAAGATATACCGGAAACAGGCAATACATTGAGAGCCAATTCAGTACAAAAGGCTCAATATCTATACGACAGACTCGGATGCGACTGTTTTGCAGACGATACAGGACTTGAGGTAGACGCCCTTGGCGGTGCACCCGGAGTATATACTGCAAGATACGCAGGAGACGACAAGGACTTCAACAGGAATATGGACAAGGTCCTTTACGAACTCCAGAGACTCGAAGGAGAAGCCAATATGGCCGCATCGCTTGGACTCAATATAAAGAAGGTCTCCAGAAGAGCAAGATTCAAGAGCGTGGTCACACTTATAATCAATGGGGAGAAACATCTGTTCGAAGGCACCCTGGAAGGAACAATAGCACGCGAGAAGTCCGGAAACGGAGGATTCGGATACGATCCGATCTTCATTGCGGACGAATATCCGGGCCTTACCCTCGCCGACATCACGGAAGAACAGAAAAACGAGATTTCCCACAGAGGCAAGGCTCTAAGAGCCATGGCAGAATGGTTAAAGTCACAGAACTCATAGTACTCCACACCACAAAGTTCGGTGAAAATTCTCTTGTCGTCCACTCCTTGAGCAAGGAATACGGACGACGGGGATTTCTTGTCCGCGGTATAGGAAAGAAATCCGTAATGTCCCTTTTTCAGCCCCTTTCCGTCCTGGAGGCAGACATAATCGAATCCTCCAAGTCCAGCCTTTACACTGCCCGCAACCTTTCCCTCAAGCATCATCTTTCCGGCATCCGGGAAAATATGTTCAAGAACTCCATGACCATGTTCATGAGCGAGGTCATCTACAGGAGCGTCAAGGATGGAGCCAATGAAGACGGGCTTTATGAATGGTGCGAGAAGAACATACTTCTGCTTGATTCGATACAGAGCGATTTCAGCAACTTCCACATCCGTTTCCTTCTCGAGTTCGCCATAGCCTTGGGATTCAGTCCTGAGTCAGAAAACCTCATCCCCTTTGCCGGAGTCCACTATCCCGTCATAGAAAGATTCATGAAGGAATCTTTTGCAGAATCCATGCTCATACCCCTTTCCGGAGCGGTCAGGAATGAGATCGCAGAGAATATCCTACGTTATATCGAGTTCCACACAGAATCCTCCCTCAACATAAACTCCCTTAAAGTACTAAGGGAACTTTTTGCATAATTTCATATCTTTGCACACATATGAAACTGATAATCACATTATTGGCAGCCCTCACGCTCACAACCGGCATATTCGCACAGAATCATCGCACGGAAACCATACTGAAAGAATGGGAGTTCCGTAAAGGGCATGATATCGACGCTGCGGAAGGATGGGAGAAGGTTTCAGTCCCTCACGACTGGGCTATATACGGACCTTTTGACAAAGCCAACGACCTTCAGACCGTAGCAGTGACACAGAACGGCGAAGACGTGGCTACAGAAAAGACCGGACGTACCGGCGGCCTCCCGTATATGGGTAAGGGTACATACCGCCGCAGCATCGACATATCTGCAGAGACCCTCGACGGACGTAGACACATCCTTTATTTCGACGGGGCCATGAGCGAGGCGCAGATCTTCGTCAACGGAGAAAAAGTCTGCTTCTGGCCATATGGATACAACTCGTTCTGGTGCGACGTGACAGAAGTCCTCCAATCAGGAGATAACAAGGTCGCCGTGCTTCTGGAGAACAGACCTCAGTCTTCCAGATGGTACCCGGGGGCAGGCCTGTACCGCAAGGTAAGGTACATTACAGTTCCTCAGATTCATGTGCCTGTGTGGGGAACATACATCACTACACCATATATCGGCAACGACTATGCAACGGTAAAGGTCTGCACGAAGGTAAACGGCGTGGAAGAGGGTACTGTCGTGACACTAAAGACAAGGGTCATTGATGCTGAGGGCAGGGTCATCGCAGAGGAAACCGACACCAGACAGATCCATAAGGGAGAGGCCGAGCAGAATCTTTGCGTCAAATCACCGTCACTCTGGTCACCTGAGACTCCTATCCTTTATTTCGCTGAAACTGAGATATATACCGGAGGTTCCGTCGATACAGCATGGGATATGGACAGGCCTGAGATCACAATCATACATGGCAAAGACCTCCAGGACAAGGTCTGCACACGTTTCGGATTCAGAACCATAGAGATACGCCCGGACAAAGGATTCTTCCTGAACGGACAGGCCCGGAAATTCCGCGGAGTATGCCTGCACCATGACCTAGGTCCTCTCGGAGCCGCAGTCAACAAGGCTGCAATACGCAGGCAACTGACCATGCTCAAGGACATGGGATGCGACGCCATCCGCACCTCGCACAATATGCCTGCAGAGGAACTTATCGAACTCTGTGACGAGATGGGATTCATGGTCATGTGCGAAAATTTTGACGAATGGGACATAGCGAAATGCGAAAACGGATACCATAGGTTCTTCAACGAAGACAGTGGGAACGGAGTGATATGGGCAGAAAGAGACATGATGAACATGCTGCACCATTTCCGAAACAATGCTTCGGTAGTGATGTGGAGCATCGGCAACGAAGTTCCTTCGCAGTGGAAGGAGGAAGGCCTGCAAGTAGCAGCCTGGCTTCAGGGATTATGCCACAGAGAGGATTCCACCAGACCGGTCACCTGCGGCATGGACCAATATAATTCAGTGGTGCTCAACGGATTTGCAGAGCAACTTGATGTCGTGGGATTCAATTATAAGGTGGACCGATATATCCCTGCTTACGAACTTCTGCCTCAACGAATCATCCTGGGAAGCGAAACAGCATCGACTGTAAGTTCACGAGGAACATACCATTTTCCAGCCACCCTCGGCGCTGCCATAATGCATGAGGACCATCAGTCATCATCATATGATACAGAATACTGCTGGTGGTCAAACATTGCGGACAATGATTTTGCGGCAGACGAGGATTATCCGTGGTGCATAGGACAGTTCGTATGGACAGGCTTCGATTATCTCGGAGAGCCTTCTCCATATGATACTGACGCTTGGCCAAACCATTCTTCGGTATTCGGAATCATAGACCTGGCATCCATCCCGAAGGACAGATACTATCTTTACAGAAGCCAGTGGAACAAGACAGACGAAACACTCCACATACTCCCGCATTGGAACTGGGAAGGAAGAGAGGGAGAAGTGACCCCTGTATTTGTATATACATCATACCCGTCAGCGGAACTTTTTGTAAACGGAATTTCGCAGGGAATGCGTACATTTGCAGAATCGGACGGGGAAGTTCCATGCCTTGGAGAAAAGGCGATGAAACGTTTCCGCCTGATGTGGGACAATGTAACCTACCAGAAGGGAGAAATCCGGGTTGTAGCATATGACGCTGCAGGACAACCTGTTGCAGAAAAGACCATACGCACGGCAGGCAAGGCATCCTCCATATTGCTGACCCCGGACAGACGGGTGCTGAAGGCGGACGGAGAGGATCTCTGCTACCTCAATGTAAGTATCGTGGACAAGGATGGTAATCCTGTTCCGACCGACGACAGGCTGATCAAGGTCAAGGTAAGCGGAGCAGGTTCCTTCAAGGCCATAGCAAACGGAGACCCAACCTGTCTGGAATCCTTCCAGGAACCTCAGATGCATCTTTTCAGCGGACAGTTGACCGTCCTTGTGCAAAGCGGAACAGAGCCGGGAGACATCATCGTGGAGGTAAGCGGAAAGGGTGTTAAGAAAGCGACTATGAAAATAAAGACAGAATAGAAATATGAACAGAAGGTTTCTTGCTGTTCTGGCAGTAATAATGGCCGGAGCAGCGTGTACAAAAGTGATTCAGGAGGCACCGGAACAGGTCACAGAGGGGGAGAAGGCTCCCCTGACAAAGATTGTTGGAGACACTCAGGGTGAATTCCAGCAGGGTTCGCTCCTTGTAAAGGTAGACGAAGAGACGGCGGCAAGCCTCGCCAAGGGGGAAATCGCTGCCGCGGCTGATATAATGGAGAGATCCGGAGCCGAAGATATATTTCCTGCCCTGATGATCCAGCCACGCAACATGGAGGTTGCAAGAAAATACGGACTCCACAGATGGTACCAGATCCGCTTTGACGAGAACATCCCGCTTCAGGATGTGGCCCTCAGGATGCAGTCTCTCCCGTCAGTGGTCTCAATCCAGTACAACTCTTTCCTTGAGCCGGTACGTTCAGACAAGGTGGTGGAATTCTCTCCGCTTCCTATGACCAAGGAAAGCGTGATGCCTTCCGGTTTCAACGACCCATATTTCAAACACCAGTGGAATCTTTCGAACACCGGTGACAAGACTGTGGCAAAGAATGCAGTGGCCGGTGCTGACGTCGGCGTCCTTGACGCATGGAAACTCACGGCAGGAGACCCAAGTGTCATCGTAGCCATTTTTGACTGCGCTGTAAACAGCATGCACGAAGACCTTAAGAATGCCCTCTGGGTAAATGAGGCAGAGGTCGGCGGAGAACTCAACAAGGATGATGACGGTAACGGATTCATTGACGATGAATACGGATTCAACTTTGTCGGATGTACAAAACTGACAAAGGATCATGTAAATAAAGTCCTCAACGGACAGGCTGTCGACGCTGTGAAAGGCAACCGAATCAACTGGACCAAGGGCAGCGGTCACGGAACCCATGTAGCAGGAATCATCGGTGCGGAAAACGGCAACGGCAAGGGAGTCAGTTCGATTGCCGGCGGAAGCGGCAACGCGGATGGCGTACGTCTGATGACCTGCCAGATATTCGAAGGAAACTCCAATGCATCCGATGCGCAGAATGCGGCCGCATTCATCTACGCCGCCGACAACGGAGCATGTATAGCACAGTGCTCATACGGCAATGCCAATGCCCTGACAAGCGATGAGATGTACATAAACGGAGGTGAATACAACATAGACGGCAAGAAGGTGAAGATCGACGGATCACCTCTCGAAAATGCAGCCCTGAGGTACTTCCTTGATCCGGCAAACAGCAATCACGAGTCCCTTGAAGGCAATATCGCCGTATTTGCAGCCGGCAATCATAAACAGCCTTATTCAAGTTATCCTGGAGCGCTTCCTTATGTCATTTCAGTCACTGCATTCGGAGCGGATTTCCTTCCAGGAGGATATACCAACTACGGCCCAGGCAGCAAGATAGCGGCACCGGGAGGAGAATATTACGACGACAAGAACTACGGAATGATGATCCTCTCTACAGGCGTATCAAATGCGGCACAGTCATCTCCTTCTGTAGAAGGAAACAGAAACTATGTATATATGCAGGGAACATCGATGGCATGTCCTCATGTATCCGGAGTCTTGGCGCTCGGAATATCATATGCAAAGAAACTGGGAAAGAAGTTCAGCAGAGACGAATTCCATTCAATGCTCCTCACTTCGGTAAACAGCATAGACTCTTATCTCACAGGAACAAAGGACTATTATGACCTTGGTTCTTACTCCTGGACAAAGGTAGACCTCGGAAAGTACAAAGGCCAGATGGGAACGGGAGCCGTGGATGCATGGAAGTTCCTCATGGCCATCGAGGGCACTCCGACCATCATGACCCAGGCAGGAAAGAAGATGAGCATCGACATAAGCAGATACTGTAATCCTTATGATGATTACACCGTCACTGTCGACGATGCATCTAAAACATCCCTTGGAATCGTTTCTGATCCTGTGATAAAGAACGGAAAACTTGAAATAGAATGCTCGAAGATAGGTTCTGGAAAGATAACTTTGAGTGGAAAAGTAGGAAAAGATACAGAAAAGGAGGGTGGTATAGGAGAGATGACATACTCACGCACACTTTCCATAGCATCAAGACCTTTCGCTACAAACAACGGAGGATGGCTCTAAACGTCATCCCCGGCCTGACCGGGGATCCAAACACAATATCAGATGAAGAACTTACTATACATATTATCCGCACTGCTGCTTCTGACAGCATGCGAGAAAAACGGAAAGCAGTCTCTTGAGGAAACTATATGCGGAGAGTGGCAAAGCACATCCCTGACTGTAGCAGGCAGCGTATATCTTGACTTCAACGAAGACAAGACATTCGAGATGTACCAGAAGATCGGCGAGGGGGCGTATCGTCTCTATCGAGGAACATGGAACCTGGAAGAGAAAGTCCTTACAGGAAAATACAATGACGGAGAAGATTGGGCAGCGTCATACGATGTCGCGATCGAAGGCCAGGGTCTCACCCTCACATCGAAGAATGATGCGGCAGAGATTACAAAGTACTCGGCCTGCACCATCCCTGAGGAAGTGAAGACCGGATGTGAGGTAGTGGTAAAATCCTCGGTTGCAGGACTTTAATCCTCCTTCCTCATACTGAATTCACAGCCACAATACAACTGGTTATAGAAATCGTATTCCTTGATTATCTGAAGGCGGCGCTCCTGGAGCCCGCCTTTTCTCCAGTTATATGTCCAATAGACAGGCAACTGTCCTTCAGTAGCCCAAAGGCCTGCCTCATTGATCTGATCCAGGGATTTCCAGCGTGATGATGCCAGAGTCGTGGTTATCACCTTGATTCCTCTCTCGCGGGCATATTCCGCTGTACGAAGAAGACGGAGTTTAAAGCATTTCAGACACCTCCCGCCCCTTTCAGGCTCTTCTTCCAGACCTCGCACCGCTTCAAGCCACTTATCATGGTCGTAGTCCGCATCTATGATCTCAAGACCCAATGACCGGGCATATCTCGTACATTCGTTCTTGCGGATTTCATATTCTTCCCGAGGGTATATGTTTGGATTGCAATAATATATGACAGGAGTGACGCCATGCTTGAGCAATGTCTCGATTATCGCGCTTGAGCATGGAGCGCAACAGGTATGAAGGAGAACCGTAGTCTCCCCCATCGGCACCTGGAGGTCATCATTTTTCATTTTATCTTTCTTTGCCATATGGAACCCTGTAAGAATATCTCCGCAAAGATAATTCTATTTTATGTATCTTTGCACCCGTTAACAATTTCCCATGGACATCATTCATAACAAACATATAAGCGGCTGGCTCGCCTTAAGTCCCCTGCTGGTCTTTCTGTGCATCTATCTTGTATCTTCGATAGCAGTCGGAGACTTCTACGCCATACCCATATCTGCAGCCTTCCTGATTGCATCAATCTACGCCATGCTCATATGCAGAGGCAAAACTCTGGAGCAGAGGATAGCAATATTCTCCGAAGGTGCCGGCAACAAGAATGTCCTTCTGATGATATGGATATTTGTTCTGGCCGGAGCATTTGCATCCACAGCCAAGGAAATCGGAGCAATCGACGCTACTGTAAACCTCGCCCTGCGCATACTTCCTGGCAGGCTTATATATGCCGGACTCTTTCTTGCGGCCTGTTTCATATCCATGTCCATCGGAACCAGCGTAGGTACTATCGTCGCCCTGGTCCCTGTAGCAGCGGGAATCGCTGAAGAACTGGCCCTCACCGGAGCGGGCGGCATGCTTTCAAGTACCCCGTTCATCACGGCAATCATCGTAGGAGGTGCATTCTTCGGTGACAACCTGTCCTTCATTTCAGACACCACGATTGCCGCCACAAGAACCCAAGGATGCTCCATGGCAGACAAATTCAAGGTAAACATCCGCATAGTGGCTCCCGCTGCCATTCTGGTAGCCATTCTATACATCATACTCGGTTCATCCGTATCAGTAACCCCCGAAGCAGGTGCAATCGACTGGATACTTCTCATCCCTTACATACTTGTCATCGTACTTGCCATTTCGGGAGTCAATGTAGCCGCAGTACTGACAATAGGCCTGTTCGTGAACGCCCTGATCGGTTTTCTGAAAGGAAGTCTCGACTGGACATCCTTCCTCTCGGCCATCGGAGGTGGCATAAGCGGGATGGGAGACCTGATCATCGTGACCATGCTTGCAGGAGGAATGCTGGAACTGATCCGCGCAGGAGGAGGACTGGACTTCATCGTAAACGGAATGACACGCAAGATAGACGGCAAGAGAGGGGCTGAACTAAGCATAGCGGGTCTGGTATCACTTGCAAATCTCTGTACTGCAAACAATACGATTGCAATCATAACGACAGGAGGAATCGCCAAGGATATAACAGAACGTTTCGGTCTGGACCCGCGTAAGAGCGCAAGCATCCTGGATACATTCTCATGTCTGATCCAGGGCATCATACCTTACGGAGCCCAACTCCTGATGGCTGCCGGACTGTCCGGTGCATCATCAATATCAATCATAGGATACCTGTACTACCCATTCATAATGGGAGGATTCGCACTACTGGCCATTCTGTTACGCTTTCCGAGAAAATACTCGTAAAGGATCTTAAAGGAAAAGAGAAGCGATACGGAATGTAATGAAGGCTGCCACCCAGGCAAGAACTATCGTATAGACCGCTGTAACTATCGCCCATTTCCAGCCGCCGCTCTCATTCTTTATGGCGACGAAGGTCGCTATACAAGGGAAGTACAGAAGTATGAACACCATGTAGGCCAAGGCTCCGGCAGGAGTCACAGACTTCACCAAAGCCTTCTGCAGACGGGTCTCCGCACCTGAAGAGGCATCACCGACAGGTTCTTCACCAGCATACATGACTCCAAGGGTACTGACCACAAGTTCCTTTGCACCGACACCTGCGACAATTCCGACACCCATCCTCCAGTCAAATCCCAGAGGTTCCAGCACCGGTTCCATAGCCTTGCCCACATAACCGATGAACGAATGCTCCTGCTGATCCTGAACCGTATTGTACGCGTCATGGTTAGGGAAATAACCCAGGAACCATATTGCCATGGAACATATGAGGATGATACCGCTCATCTTCTGCAGATACTGACGTCCCTTCTCCCAGGTATGCCTGAAGATGGACTTGGCGGTAGGGATACGATAAGGAGGGAGTTCCATGACGAAAGGAAGATCGTCATCCTTGAAGAAGGCGCTCATGATTTTGGCAGCCACCACGGCCAGAACAATTCCCAAAGCATACAAGCCTAGCAGTACGGCACCGGCATTGCGAGGGAAGAAGGCACCTGCAATAAGTACATATACAGGCATTCGTCCCGCACATGACATCAGAGGAATGACCAGCATGGTGATAAGTCTGCTCTTTCGGCTCTCGATGGTCCTTGTAGCCATCACAGCAGGCACATTGCATCCGAATCCCATTATCATAGGAATGAAGGATTTTCCATGAAGTCCGATCTTATGCATCAGACGGTCCATTATGAAGGCCGCACGGGCCATATATCCGGAGTCTTCCAGAAGCGAAATGAAAAGATACAGAAGCAGAATGTTCGGAAGGAAGACCAGTACGCTGCCTACACCTCCTATGATTCCGTCGACAACAAGATCCTTCAGCCATCCGTCCGTCATTATTGATGCCACATATGCGCCGAAGGTCTCTACTACCCATTCGATCCACCTCATAGGATATTCACCTGCTACAAAAGTGGTATCAAAGACCACATAAAGCAGAAGGAAGAATATCGGAAAGGCAAGCCACCTGTTAGTCACGACAGCATCTATCCTCTCCGTAAGCGTATGCCACTTCCTTTTCTTTGACGAAGGCACATATGTTTCGGCAAGGGCACCCTGGACAAATGCATATTTGGCATCCACCATAGCAGATTCCAGACCGGAGCCGATAAGTCCTCTTATCCTGTTGTTTTCTTCAAAACGAGCGGCGATGATCTCGTCTCGGTTTGACAATGTCTCCACGACTCCTTCGATCTCCTTGTCATTCTCCAGATACTTTATGGAAAGATAGCGCGTCGAGTATTTCGAACGTATGTCCTCTGTATGGGAAATCAGGTCCTTCACCCTGTTGATGCTGCGTTCCATCTCCTCACCATGATTGATATGGATATGACGTGCAAGATTCGGATCGCTTTTCTCATATATCTGGATGACGGTATCGAAGAGTTCCTCTATACCATTTCCTGTACGGCTGACAGTCGGAACCACCGGCATTCCAAGAAGCCACCCTAACTGTCTTATATCCAAGCGGTCACCCTTTGCCTGCAGTTCATCGTACATATTCAGGGCCATCACAACCCTGAGGTTCATGTCTATGAGTTGAGTGGTAAGGTACAGGTTTCTCTGAAGATTCGATGCATCCACTACATTGATGACCACATCCGGAACATCCTCGATCAGATTTTTCCGGACATAAAGTTCTTCAGGGCTATATGCAGACAGAGAATATGTTCCGGGAAGATCGACCAGACGGAACTGATATCCGCCATGCTCAAAGATTCCTTCCTTGGCATCTACCGTCACTCCGCTATAGTTTCCTACATGCTCATGACTACCTGACGCTACATTGAAAAGGGAAGTCTTTCCGCAGTTCGGATTTCCGACAAGGGCCACCTTGATAGTCTTGCGGAGTTCCTCCGCCAATGTATTCATCTCTCGTTCTATCCAGGCTTCGTCTGCCTCTATGGCAGGCAGTGACTCGCGTTCGGAAAGCATCTCCTTTGCTTCAGTCTCGCTGATCACTTCAATCTTTGCAGCCTCCTCACGACGGAGGGATATCTTGTATCCTATTATCTCATATTCGATAGGGTCACGCAAAGGAGCATTAAGGATCACCTTGACCTTATTGCCCCTGACAAAGCCCATCTCTATTATCCTCTTACGGAATCCGCCGTGACCGTTTACCTTTACGATCACACCACGCTCCCCGGTCTTCAATTCCGATAATCTCATCCCTTACGCTATCTCTATTGTATATACGCTTTCAAATCTTTCTCCGGACTTAAGATGATTCATCCAGTCCTTATCCTTATAATCGCCTTCGTATCCGACTCTGTCACATCTTCCATACCACGGCTCTATGCAGATGAATGGTGCGACCTTTCCCGGAGGAGACCAGATGCCCACGACCGGTGCATCGAATGAAAGGGAAAGCCACGGAGTCCCGTCTTCCCTGAACATGCACACCCTCCTGACCTGACTGTCCTGAAGCATTATAGTATCTATCGCATCAAACGTATCCTTCTCCAGTTTCAGACGCCCGTCAGGCATTTCCAGAGGATATCTTGTCTCGGCATCCACGCATCCTTTCTCCTTGATCCGGATACACTCCAGTCCTTCCGTACGGTCAAATGTGAAGAATCCCCTTCCGGATCTTTCAGGATCGTAATCAGGATAGAAGAATGCTGGATGGGCACCTATCTGGAAATGTATTTCCTTTTCAGAAGGATTGGTCACTTCCCAGACCACATCAAGACAATTTCCACGCAGACGATATGCTATCTCCAACACAAAATGATATGGATATTTCTCAAGCGTATCCTCCGAAGATTCCAGTCTGTAACGGACTTCCGTCTCCGAAGCACTGACTAAAGCAAAATCCATATCTCGTGCAAATCCATGCTGGCCCAAAAGATACTCTCTGCCATCCACTCTGTATCTCGATTCCCAGACACTTCCGACAATAGGGAAAAGAACCGGAGAACGTCTGCCCCAATATGTCTTGTCTCCCTGCCACAGGTACTCCACTCCATCTTTTCTGATACTTTGGAGTTCCGCACCATGTCCACTGACCTCAACGGTCAGCACATCATTGGATAAAATTGTCATATGTCTTGGTATTTTTCTGTAAATTTAATGATTATATTTGCATTTAACCTCATAAAAACACAAAAACAGACAATGGCTAATTTCAGAACCGACTCTAGAATCGTCATGACACTTGACGCAAACAGCGCCTTGATGGTATTCGGAGCCATGCAGGGTGGTGAATTCATCGTTGAGCCGATAACGTTGGAGGCGAACTCTCACGATCTTGACCTTTGCCTGCAGACAATGGTTAAAGGCTTCAGGATGATAAGAGAACAGTTGGACAGACAGCCTGCTGCCATAAGTTTCGCATTTCCCGGTCCGGCAGACTATCCCAACGGCATCATCTACGGATACCTGCTCAACTTCCCTTCCTTCAGAGACGGTGTTGCGCTTGGACCTTATCTGAGAAAAAAATTCGGAATACCTGTATACATAAACAACGACGGAGACCTCTTTGCCTACGGAGAAGCGCTGGGAGGAGTACTTCCGGAGGTCAACGAAAGACTTGAACTTGCCGGAAGCAAGAAAAGGTACCGCAACATGCTCGGCTATGTGTTCGGAGACGGATTCGGAGTAGGAATGATTGTGAACGGAATGCTCAACAGAGGTGATAATTCATGTGTGGAAACCTGCTATTTCCCACATAGCAGGCGCCCTGACATAATCGTCGAGGAAGGCGTATCCATAAGAGGAGTAAAACGACTTTACAGGGAACTGTCCGGAGATGACCGCGACCTTGAACCCAAAGACATATTCGACATAGCGGAAGGCAAGACAGAAGGTTCGAAAGATGCCGCTGTACAGGCTTTCGCCGAAATGGGAGAACTTACCGGAGAGGTCATCCTTCCTGCCGCAAACATCACAGACGGACTGGTAGTCCTCGGTGGCGGAATGACAGGTGCATCCAAATACATAAAGCCGGCCATCCTCAATGTAATGAGATCGAAGATAAGCACCCTGGACGGAAAGGAACTAGGCAGGATACCTATGAAGGTCTATGACCTGGACAACGAAGAGGAATTCGCTGAATTCATAAAGGGAGAGCAGCAGAAGATGAAGATCTACGACAGCGAAATCGAAGTAGACTTCGACCCTCAGAAGAGGATCGGAGTCATGGTATCGAAAATGGGCGCAAGCAAAGCAATTGCAATCGGAGCCTATGCCTTCGCTCTTGACCAACTCGACCGCAGAAACAGAATGAGCCGCTTCTAGAGGTCCTCGGCATTGGCAGACTGGTCGACCCAGATAAGGGCATTCGTATCATAGCCTCTTCCCTCTGCTTCTTCCAGCACAAGATCCATGACCTTGTCACTTACCACAGGTGTACGGGACAGAATCCACAAGTACTTAGGACTCTTGCTTCCGACCAGAGCGACCTGATAGTCATCGTCCAGCATCAGGATATTGTAGTCACTGTAAAAGAACAGGAAGAAAGACACTTCAAGATGGGCCGGATCCTTTATAGGGTCCGGCTGCTTTGCCTTTCCCTCCGCGGTCTTGTACTTACCGTCTTTCCAGCCCGAATTCAATACATCGATCTTGCCGTCCTCTCGAAGAAGATATTCAGCAGTGACATTTTCCATTCCCCTCTCGAAACTATGGTCGAAACGGGCGATTTCGTACCATGTACCAAGGTACCTTGTCAGATCGAAATCAGAAACAGGAGAATTGTTGTACTTTGTGGTCTGCACTCCTTGGAGATTCAGAGATGTCCTGGCACTATGCGGACCAGATGGAGTCTGCGAACAGGAAAGCACAGGAAGCGCTACCGCTGCCAATGCAAAAGAAATAAGACGTATCATATCACTTTTAATAACTAACCGAAACGTCTCAAGACAACTTCCGTGCTAGTTCTGCATGCCGCCGACAAGATCCAGAATTTCGGCGGTGATCGCCTGCTGACGTCCTTTGTTATAGGCCAGGGTGAGTTCGGCTATGAGACCCTGGGCATTATCCGATGCTACCTGCATTGCGACAGTCCTGGCGGCATGTTCGGCAGCCGAGGCGTCGAGCGCCACAGTATATATCTTCATATTGAGGACTAGCGGAAGAAGATCGCGGACAAGTTCCAGAGGGTCAGGCTCGAGAATATAGTCCACTGGTTCCGGAGATTCATTAAAGTCCTGCATCGCAAGGGGGAGATAATTTTCCCGCACGGACGGTTGGGATGACATCGAAGCGAAATGGTTATAGACCAGGATGACCTGCCCTACTTCCCCTGCGGCAAATCTGCTCACAAGTTCAGAAGCAAGGTCTGACGCCTTAGCATAATCAGGCTTGTCCGAAAGGTCAGGAAGGTCTTTATAAGACTCATATCCTTCACGACGCACTGCTTCAGCCACCTTTCTGCCGACAGTATAAATATCCACATCCTCTACAGAATACCCGCCCTCAAAAAGAAGGTGCATGGTCTGGTCGAACTTCTTTATCACATTTGCGTTGAAGGCTCCGATAAGGGACGAATTCGAGGAGAACACGACTAGCGCAACACGCGGAGTGTCTTCCTTGACAGGGACAGCATCCAATGACGTATCCTGAAGGCTCACAGGAGACTTGCCACCGTTTCCGAATCCAAGTTCCTTCTGAAGAGACTTCTGCAGATCGTCATCCTGAAGCATTCCGGAAAGCATCTTATGGAGTTTCTGCTCGTAGGGCAACTTATTTCCAATGGCAGACTGCGCCTTGTGAAGTTTGGCTGATGCGACCATCTTCATTGCAGATGTGATCTTCAGCGTATTCTTCACCGACGCTATCCTGCTCTTTATTTCCTTCAACGACGCCATGTTTCCTTAGGTATTCTGTTTTTCGGACTACAGCAGTCCGTTCACTATAGATGCCGCCTCTTTTTCTATAATTGCCGATATTTCATCATTGATGATGCCTTCAGACAGAGGCGCAAGCACATCCTCAGCATGGAAGGCTCTCATCTTGCTGAGGAAGGTGGTCTGGAAGTCCTCCACCATTGAGATAGGAAGATCTCTCAGAAGACCCTTTGTTCCACAGTAAAGTATGGCCACCTGCTCTCCTACAGGCATAGGGGAATACTGCGGCTGCACAAGCAGCACATTGTTCTTCCTACCTTTGTCCAAAGCCATTGCTGTAACAGGATCCAGATCGCTGCTGAACTTAGAGAACGACTCAAGTTCACGATACTGAGCCTGATCGATCTTCAGCGTTCCTGCAACCTTCTTCATACTCTTTATCTGTGCACTACCTCCTACACGTGACACCGATATACCCACATTCACAGCAGGTCGGAATCCCTGGTTGAAAAGATCCGTCTCAAGGAAGATCTGACCGTCAGTAATCGAAATCACATTCGTAGGGATGTATGCAGACACGTCACCTGCCTGCGTCTCGATGATAGGAAGGGCTGTAAGCGAGCCACCTGCCTTGACCTTACCTCTCAGGGATTCCGGCAGATCGTTCATCTGTTCAGCCACCTCCTGCTGCGATATGATCTTGGCAGCCCTCTCGAGAAGACGCGAATGAAGATAGAAGATGTCTCCAGGATAAGCCTCTCGTCCCGACGGACGGCGAAGAATCAGAGAGACCTCACGATAAGCCACTGCCTGTTTTGAAAGGTCATCATAGACGACAAGGGCATGCCTTCCGGTATCACGGAAATACTCTCCGATAGCAGCACCGGCAAACGGAGCATAATACTGAAGCGCTGCAGGATCAGCGGCAGTTGCAGCAACTACGATGGTATAATCCATCGCCCCCTTCTCCTTGAGCGTGTTGACAATGGTTGCAACAGTCGAACCTTTCTGTCCTATAGCCACATATATGCAATAAACAGGATCTCCTTTCAGATAGGCCTCACGCTGATTGATTATGGTATCGATTGCGATTGCAGTCTTACCGGTCTGACGGTCTCCGATGATAAGTTCCCTCTGACCTCGACCTATCGGAATCATGGCATCAATAGCCTTCAAGCCAGTCTGGAGAGGTTCATTCACAGGCTGACGGAAAATCACTCCGGGGGCCTTACGCTCCAGAGGCATCTCAACCAGTTCTCCTGCAACAGGTCCGTTTCCGTCAAGAGGTTCACCCAATGGGTTCACTACACGTCCCACCATGGATTCACCGACATTTATAGAAGCAATTCTTCCTGTCCTGCGGACTGTCATTCCCTCCTTGATCTTGTCTGTAGGTCCCAAAAGCACCGCACCTACATTGTCCTCCTCGAGGTTCATTACAACAGCCATGACCTCATTGTCAAACTCCAGGAGTTCGCCTGCCTCAGCATTGAGCAGACCATGTATACGGACAACTCCGTCGCTTACCTGCAGCACCTTTCCGACTTCCTCATATTGAAGATCGGTACTGATTACCTTCAACTGGTCAAGCAACACTTCCGATATCTCGCTAGGTCTTATCGTATCTGACATATACTTTATACTATTCTGTTATTCTTTTCTATAAGTTGCCTCCTTATCCTGCGGAACTGATTCTCCACGCTTGCATCCAGTCTGTATCCGTCCATTTCGAATATGAATCCTCCCAGAATCTCCGGATTGATCTTTTCATAGATATGGATTTCAGCACCGGTACGCTGATGAAAGAGACTTTCCAATCTCTCCTTGAGTCCGTCAACCGGAGTTGCAGTCACGACCTTGCCGACCTTTATGTCATTGGCCACACGATAAAGAGCAATAAAGGAATAGAGCATTCTGGAAAAGAATTCCATCCTTCTTCGAACCGTAACCAGACGGACAAAATCGGTCAGTTCAGGCGCAAGATCCTCTCCCAATGCAGACCTGAGAAGTTCAAGTTTCCTGTCCGGAGAGAGTTCGCCATGATTCTCTACAAAGTCCCTTAACTGACGGATCTCCATCAGCCTAAGCCCAAGAATGCAAGCCTGAGAATACACCTTATCCCCAGAACCTGTCTCCACCACATACTTAAGCAGAGCCTTGGCATATCTTGACGCTATCACTCCTGAGTTCATGACAATTCCTCAAATATCCTGTCCACCATCTCCTTCTGACCGGCATCTGTGGAAAGTTCCTTCCTGACAATCTTCTCTGCAATAGAGACAGACAGGACAGCGACCTCTCTTCGGATATCCCTCAAAGCCGTTTCCTTCTCCTGCAGAATCCTCGCCTTTGCATCCTCTATTATCTTTGCAGCCTCCTCACGAGCCTGTTCCTGAGCGGAAGCAATCATCCTCTCACGCTCCGAAGCAGCCTCTTTAAGGATTCTGTCATGCTCAGCGCGGGCATCACTGATAAGTTTCTCCTGCTCGGAAGCCAATCCCATAAGTCTGGACTCAGCCTCACGCGCAGCGCCTATCGCATCATCAATCCTCTTGGTGCGCTTCTCGACCATACCTGTTATCACAGGGAAGCCGAACTTTGCAAGAAGAAAAAAGACAATGGCGAAAATTATGGTCATCCAGAACAGAAGACCACTATCAGGCAACATCAGGTTCATAAGAGACCTACATCACGACTGCCAACAGGCAGGTAAGGATAGCAAAAAGGCAGGCTCCTTCCACGAGAGCACCGATGATGATCATGGTAGTACGGATGTTTCCGGACGACTCCGGCTGACGTGCTGTCGCCTCCATTGCAGAAGAACCGATCTTACCGATTCCCCATGCTGCTGCTATTGCTGCTATACCTGCACCGATCGCACCTGCTGCCTTACCCCATACGGCTGCACCTGCAGCCTGAAGCAAAATTGTTGAAAGTAACATAGTTATACTGTTTTAATTTGTTGTTATCATTCTTTACATTGAACCTTCATGGTGTTGTGACCCTTGGCGTGACAGACCTATGAATACCGCTGAAAGCATCGTGAATACATAGGCCTGGATAAATGCTACCAGCAGTTCCAGACAATCCATGAACACACCGAAGACCATAGTTATGGCAGTCATCGATCCTCCTATCACAGGTCCTATTCTGGCAGCCACAAAGATTACAGACACCAGTCCGAGTATCATCGCATGTCCTGCCATGATATTGGCAAAAAGTCTGACCATCAATGAGAAAGGCTTTGTAAACATACCCATGATCTCTATGACCTGAAGAATAGGCAATGGACACTTCAGAAATATAGGACCATCCGGCCAGAATATCTCCTTCCAATAATGCCTGTCAGCAAACAGATTGACGGCAAGGAAGGTAAAAAGAGCCAGAACCATTGTAACTGCAATATTTCCCGTAAGGTTGGCCCCTCCCGGGAAGAAAGGTACTATACCCAGAAGATTATTCAGAAAAATAAAGAAGAAAGCCGTAAGAAGATACGGAGCATACTTCCTATGTTCCGGTCCGACAGAATCCTTTATAAGATCATCATGGACCATCATCACCATCATTTCCATAAGGCCGGTAAAACCTCCCGGAGCCTTTTCCAAAGCATCATGCTTCCTATACCAGCGGGCACACGAAAGCACCAGCAGAACCAGAAGAGCACTTCCGAACATCAATGATGCGACATTCTTGGTTATCGATATGTCAAAAGGACGGAGCAATGTGCCGTCCGGGCCCGCTTCCACGATCTTATCTGCATACCTGCCGTCCTCCGCAAGAAAAAGCCCCTCATACTCATGTCCATGTTCTATCTTCGATGACATGAATACATGCCACCCAGTACTGCTGTGCACTATGCATGGAAGAGGAATAGTGACATGACGCCCGTTCCACTCCGTAATATGCCAGCCATACGAATCCCCGATGTGTCCGAAAATCATTTCTGCTACATCGACCTTCGCATCCTCAGAGACAATGTCATGACCATCCTGACCGGCAATCACCGGCAGAACAGACAGAAATAACGAAAGCAATATGACGATTAATCTCCTCATACCTCAGCGCATACTGTTATCCTGTTGTCATTGACCTCCACAAATCCGGCAAGTATGTGGATACGGTCCTCTTTCTGACCGGACATATAGACAAGATCGCCCTCGGTCAAGGATGATATAACCGGAGCATGATTTCTGAGCACCATGAAACGCCCCTTGGACCCAGGAAGAGAAACCTTGCTCACTCCTGCCTCCAAAAGCGTCTTCTGCGGTGAAAGAACCGTAAGGGTCATGGTGTCTTCTGCTGCCATACTATGCCTTGATTGCCGCAAGGATTTCTTCACCCTTGCTTATTGCTTCTTCTATTGTTCCCACATTAAGGAAAGCCTGCTCCGGGATATCATCGACTTCTCCGTCAAGAATAAGCCTGAAGCCTCGTATGGTATCCTCAATCGAGACCATTGCTCCCGGCACTCCCGTAAACTGTTCAGCCACAGCAAAAGGCTGCGACAGGAACCTCTGCACCTTTCTTGCCCTGTTGACGGTAAGTTTATCCTCTTCAGAAAGTTCATCCATACCGAGAATGGAGATGATGTCCTGAAGTTCCTTCTGGCGCTGAAGGATCTGCTTGACTCTCTGTGCCGTCTCATAATGATCCTTTCCGACAATGTTCGGATCAAGAATCCTGGATGTGGACTCAAGAGGATCCACAGCAGGGTATATACCTAGTTCGGCTATCTTTCTGCTCAATACAGTGGTCGCATCGAGGTGGCTGAAGGTAGTGGCCGGTGCAGGGTCTGTAAGGTCATCAGCAGGCACATATACAGCCTGCACAGAGGTAATGGAACCGTTCTTTGTCGAGGTGATGCGCTCCTGCATCTGTCCCATCTCCGTAGCCAGAGTCGGCTGATATCCCACAGCCGAAGGCATACGTCCAAGAAGAGCAGACACTTCTGAGCCTGCCTGAGTAAAACGGAAGATATTATCTATGAAGAAAAGAATATCCTTCGGACCGTTCATATCCTTGCTGTCACGGAAGGACTCCGCAAGCGTAAGACCAGAAAGGGCAACAGAAGACCTGGCTCCCGGAGGCTCGTTCATCTGTCCGAACACCATGGCAACCTGGGACTTCTCGACCCCCTTGTAATCAATCTTGGAAAGGTCCCAATGTCCTTTTTCCATACTTTCAATGAACTCGTCACCATATCGGATCACTCCTGACTCAATCATTTCGCGAAGCAGGTCATTTCCCTCCCTGGTACGTTCTCCGACACCCGCAAATACAGAAAATCCGTTATGTTTCTTTGCAATATTGTTGATAAGTTCCTTGATCAGAACAGTCTTTCCGACACCGGCACCTCCGAAGAGTCCGATCTTACCTCCCTTAAGATATGGTTCAAGAAGATCGATGACCTTGATACCGGTAAAGAGAACTTCCTGCGATGTGGCAAGTTCCTCGAATTTCGGAGGTTCTCTATGAATAGGGAAAGCACCTTTCCTATCGAGATCCTTCATGCCGTCAATCGTATTTCCGACGACATTCATGACCCTTCCACGTATCTGCGCTCCTACAGGCATGGTTATAGGAGAACCGGAAGCCTCCGCCTCCATACCTCGCTTCAATCCATCGGTACTATCCATGGCCACAGCCCTGACAGTATCCTCACCGATATGCTGCTGAACTTCCACTATAAGTTGACGTCCATCCGGACGGGTTATGGTAAGAGCCTCATGAATGGAGGGAAGCCTGGTCGTCTCGTCCTCATTCAGATCGAAATGTACATCGACAACAGGTCCGATTATCTGCGATATGTATCCCTTAAGTCCTGACATCAGAATAAAATATTAGGATGCAGCATTATCGCTGCATCCTTCAAAGTTATGAAATTTTCCCGATACTACAAAAATCAATATCTAGTATCACTCCTGCCCTTATCCTTCTGGAACCTCTTGTCGACAAGATAATCCAAGGAATATCTTCCCGGACCGACAAAATAAAGAATTATGAAGACAATCAGATAGATCAAAGCAAGTTCACCTCCCGGCAACATGGCATCATGTATATCAAAAAATGCTACTGCCATAGCGACAATCATGGGAAGTAACATCACACGGACAAGAAGCCCTGCAATAAGAAAGAGCGAACAGCAGAATTCACAGAAGACAGAGAGCATAAGTGTCATATAACTGCCAAAACCCAATACACTAGGATAAGTTTCAGACAGTTCTGAAAAATGCATCATCTTGTCCAAACCATGGATAAAGAACATCACTCCGAAAAATAAACGGAGAAGAAGAATAAAAAGGGATACTCCCTTTCCTCTGAAATGCTGGGGAAACAAAAAATTGTAAAACATACGCTATCGGTTTTATCGTTTCCCGACGCATTTCAAACACCCTGCCACGAATCAGATATTAGAGAGTGTATAAATCAAAAGTCCCCGACATGAAATCATGTCAGGGACTCGTATAAGAAAGTGGCAGTTACCTACTCTCCCACCTGGTGGGGCAGTACCATCGGCGATGGTGAGCTTAACTTCTCTGTTCG
>JAZRGY010000084.1:0-15897 GCA_045644485.1 Candidatus Cryptobacteroides sp.
TTTCCCGATTCCCCCGAGATTTTATACACACAAATCCCCGATTCCCCCGAGATTTTTTTGAGCATTTTCCCCTGTTTCCCCAAGATTTTAAAGATTGCGACCACTACGCAGAAGCAATTGTTCTAAGCACAAAATGCTCGATACTCAGCCAAAATCGATATGTTTGATACTATTTTGGCTGAGTATCGCCCTATTACGAATACACCGTATTCGTAATTAAACATTCTTAACCATAGCAATCAACGTTTTCAACTGCTCCGGAGTAAGCCCTTTGAGTTCTTCCAAGATGTCAGCATCATCACTCATAGTCATGAGGTCCCCAGTTCAATCCTGGGTCCCGCTACTTGAAAATCAAGCACTTACGAAATTTTCGTGAGTGCTTTTTTCTTTGTGGGGAACCATAAAATGTTGCCAAAATGGTTATAAGTCTACAACCTTTTCAACAACATTCAGCACACCAATGAAGGATCTAATCCTCCTGCTCATAATAATATGAGTAGTCTATAGCCTTCATGAATGTCTCACGGTCGTAGATCTTATCTGTGAGGGCTGATGTCAGGAGTCTGTGAATCGGAGTTGTATTGACAACGCTCTCCTGCATCGCTTGAAGATATTCCTTCTTATTGATCCGACTCCAGTCAACGCATTTCCGAAAGTCGCTTTTTGCCATCAGGAGCAAGTAATTTCAACTGGTTAGTGGCACTAACCACTTCACTCCCCTCGTTCTTCAACTTCGTCTTGAGATACTTCCAGTAGTTCCTGTTCTTCATATAGTCATCCTGAGCATTGAGAACACCCACAACATCATGCACAGCACTATATTTCTGCAAAAATCGTGAATTATCTGAGACTCGGCATACGCGATTTCGCTGCATGTACTCTCACCAATATAGCCACATGATAAATTACAGATAATCAACAACTAACAAAAACATTTCCCGATTCCCCCGAGATTTTTTCGAGCATTTTCCCCTGTTCCCCCGAGATTTAAGAAGATTGCGATCGCACTGCTAGAGATTTTAATATTCTTTAATTACCTTACTCTAGTCACAACATCTTTCTCCTCCGCAATTGTTTGCTTATCCAGCATGTACTCAGGACTGTACTTTCCACGAGGGATATCCCTCAGAATAAAATAGTTTGCCTTTCGAGCAGCAATTATATGATCTGTCACTGCAGTGGTAATGGCAGAGGCTGCAAGATCAACCAATGCTCCAAGGACACTTTTAGAATTAGAATCAACAGATAAGTCAAGGTATAAATCACAACTTCTATCGAAGAGGATCTCATTTGTGTGTGCTGACTTGATGACATATCTGATCTTAGTCTCAATTCCAAGACCTTTCTTCGCCCATGTATCTATTACAGAAAACACGACAGCATCAGCGCCGAAGTAATTTTGGAATGGAGAAAGAGAGGCATCAAAGAACATCTCAGCATCATACGCACTTTCAGATTTAAGTACATCCATTGCGAGAAGTGGAGATATCACATAATATCCTGCCTCCACGAGTGGACGGCTAATAGATGTATAAAGAAGATCCTTCGCCTCTACATTTGTAGAATTGTTTATAGGAGGCATCACAAGAAGAGTAACAGGTTTCTCTTCATACATCTTGGCATATTGAGACTCTCTTGTAACTGTATTCAACATACCGCATGAAGTTGCCATGCAGCAGAGTATAATGAAGTATAGGATTCTTTTCATAGGGCAACTTATTTGCAGAGTCTTTCAATAAGGGGAGCAATGAACTTTGCCGATTCCGGATAAAGTTCAACCTCCTTCTGGAGCATCTCCTTACCCTTTTCAGGGAACAACGAAGAATAATCTCCTGAAGCAAAAGTCCTTTTCTGCATAGCAGTAGCATGTTCGGCGAAAATTGCTGCATTCTCCGGAATAAGAAGCATGTATCCATATTCAGCACAGATACCAGGAGGCGGCATCCTGCGTGCTCCTCCTGGATTACTTACTATATCTTCATACATACATATCAACTTACAGAGACTTTCCGGAGTCTGCTTATCATAATTCTTGTAAGCCAAATTTTCATAGGTCGTTGCACCATTCTGTTCACCTCCCCAATAATAAAGAGAAGAAGTTAATCCACAAGAGGTCAGACAGAATGTCACTATGGATAGAATCAATAGTTTTTTCATAATTCTATAATCTTCGTTTCCCCTGTAGAAAGGAATACCTTATGACTATATATTTCATTCCCATTAAGGGTAACTGATATAGTGTGCTGTCCCGGTGTCAACTTAATAGTGTTTAACGCGGTCTGTTTGATATCTCTTCCGCTCTTGTATGCTTTCTGCTTAACAGTCTCTATGTTATACGTGCTATTGTCAACACTGACAACAATCTCCTGCTTTACATCATCAGTAAAAGAGATAAAAGCAGCATTCTCCACACCTGACTGTACTGAGTAGGTACCGACTCCACAGCCTGTCAGAAACATTGTGAAGGCTGCCATAATCATCAACTTCTTCATGCTATTTGTCCATTATGTAATAGTTCATAAGATTGTCTGTATCGAGAGCCTCTCCCTCGTAGTTACAGAACGAAAGTTCCGTCTCAGGAGTGTCACCGAACGATGTCTGGATGGTAATTTCTCCGACCTTTACGCCAGGGAGTTCTACGTTCATACCTGTCTGAGGGTTCTTTACCACCTTACCCTTCTTATAAACATTGAACTTATCTCCTGTCACCAGTCCCTGGGACGCACCTCCCGAAATAACATATGTACCATCTTCAACAGAAAGTATATAAGACTTCCAAGGCTTATCCATACACTTGTTGATGATATTCTCCACCAACTGTGACAAAGCAGAGGAAATTGCCTTATCACTCAAAGTCGCATCATATCCCGCGGAACCGCCAAGACCCATTGTCTGCTTTGTTGACGTTTCTGCAAAACCTTTTGCTTCATCAGAATATATGATCAAGCCTGTGGATGCCTCCACAAGTCTGATACTCACTCCTGCTTCCACTGTCTGAGTCTTAGTCGATGAGAAGACCTTCTGTTCTCCCTCGGTCTTTCGTCCGAACTCTGTAATGGATCCAAGAATGATATAATCTGCACCTATCTTATCCATGCCCGCACCAGCCTCATTAACAAGAATATCCAAATCCTCTCTTTCAAGAAGAATGAACTTCCCGCTAACTGCAAGTTTTGAAGAAAGAATGTCCAGTGCCTGTTTCCTCATTGGATCATTCTCCTTATCATAGAACACCCCTTTTGCATACTGGGTCTCATTGGAGAAGCGTCCAATCGCAACTTTTCTCTTTATCGTTCTTTCTTCTTGAGCAGTTAATGGCAATACAATTAGAAATGCCAGCAAGACTGACAATAGGCTCTTAATCTGTTCATATCATTAAATGTTAAAGGATTATACAAACTAAACTCACGACACTAGTGCCAGACAACTTCCGGCAACGACACAAATATAACGATTTTGAGATATAATATAATCCCGCTGAACTAAAAAAACTACATGATGGATAAGGTCATGATATATTGAAAACAATCAGTCATTCGCGAACGAAAAGGAGGCAAGGTTCACCTCAGAAATGACACAGTCTCATTAATGGGCAATTTTTCCTCAACATTTTCATAATTTTCGCATAAAACCCATAATTTCTTGTTCAATTCTTCCGATTTGGTAATTTTGCAGAAAAGCCACATCATGCTTAAGGACATTGAACTGTTGGAAAATGAGAGTATAGTAAAAGGGCTCCGCTTTCCTCACAAAATACAAAAAGTGACCCAGATAGTCATAAAAACAGGGAGGTTTTCCTGCCTGGTTGATTTTCGCAACTGGTCCTTGAAAGCACCGGCTGTAGCGTTATTTCTTCCCGGTCAAGTCGTAGAATCCATGGAAGTGGACGAAGATTTTGCAGGATTCGGAATGATAATGACCCAGGAATTTACCGATTCGATGAACCTTCCTGTCAGTCTGCAAGAAAGGATATTCATTAAGAACACACAGTTTTACAGCATCACCAAAGAAGTCCTAGAGGTATTGTCTTCTGTCTATCGTCAGGTATCGAACATCATGAAACAAGATGATAATCCATATCGTGAAGAAGTGATCAGACATCTGTTTTCTGCATATTACTATGGCCTGGGATATTACATGCACGGACATCAAAACCAATCGTCATCAATGACATCGCAACAAGAAAAATGCGAGGCATTCATGTCACTAGTCTCCAAAAACTTCAAAACAGAACGAGGAATAGGCTTCTATGCTGACAAACTATGTGTATCAAGTAAATATCTGTCCACGATACTCAAGCAGGAGACCGGAATGACAGCATTGGAATGGATCGAAAAAAATGTTGTCCTTTATGCCAAGAGTTGCCTGTCATCTACATCTATGACCGTTCAGCAGATCAGTGACGAATTGGATTTCCCGTCACAATCCGTATTCGGCAAATATTTCAAAAGAGTGGAAGGAATCTCTCCTAAAAAATACCGCCAGACACTGTCAAAAGACTGACATCTGGCGGTATATTCATAATATTTCTGCTATCTGGTGGCCACTCATAGGTTCTACAATCTTCCGACCTTCTACTGCAATCCTCATGAAAGGGTGTCTTAAACTGAGATAATCTCGTATAAGAGTCTCTACAAATGCTGCTATATCTTCTTGAACGCAGACTTCTTCCCGATACTCCACAGAAAGTTTTTCTCTCCAATACGACACCTCCACAACCCTTCTCCCCTTCCGTACTCTAGAAGTCCTTTGAGGACTTCTCATCATCGGAGGTGGTGCAACAGCATTTTTCAGAGTTTTGATCACTCCTCCTGTTTCAAGAACCTTCCTGTTTAAAAACGGCATTTTTCCGAATGTCTGCCTTAGGCCATACATAAGGCAGACATGATGGAGACACTCATTGAAAACCACAGTTACCGTCTTCATTTTACTGATTGGCCCTAGTATCGTCAATCCTCTTCTGAGCAGCCTCCTGGCGAGCCTTTGCTTCTGTCATCTGCTTCTGGTATTCCTGCTCCTGAACCATCTTGCGTACTTCAGGATTGTTCTTTGCTTTCTGCTCAAGATAAAAAGCCTTGGTCTCCATCTTCTGAGCCTTGAAGTTGGCTTTGTCTATCTCCCTCTGTCTCTTTGCACTTTCCTTCATATCCCGGAAAGCCTGCTTGAAGAATCCAGATTTCTCTGCTTCCTGCGTCTGTTCCTGAGCCATTGCTCCTGTTGTCATACCTGCCATAAGGGCGACAATACCCGTGATTTTCATAAACTTCTTCATGTCTCCTGTTTTAAATGTGTGAATTATTCATCTGTTTCGTATACTTCTTCCGGGATTTCAATGATTTCCTCTTCAACCTCGAGGAATTTCTCAACGAATTTGTCCTCGATTTTCTGGTAAACGTCTACGACAGCATCCTCTATCTTCTGATAAGTTCCGACTACTGTATCTTCAATCTTTGTCTTTTGGGGTACAAGCATTGCCATATATCTCTTTACTACACTGATTTTACGGCAACAAAGGTATGGCAAGAAAGTTAGAAGGATTATTCATTTAAACCATAGAATTGGTCTGATTTTCTCTATTTATCACTATCTTAGCCATTCAAATCATAAGACATGAACTTTACAGGCATAATCGTAGGTCTTGCGACCTTTCTGATCATAGGCATATTTCACCCTATAGTAATAAAGGCAGAGTATTATCTTGGAACAAAATGTTGGTGGATGTTTCTTATTGCAGGCATCTTCTTCGGAGGAATCTCCATAGCGGTATCCAATCTGATTCTGTCCACAATCCTTGGCGTAACGGCATTTTCGTCCTTCTGGAGCATTCTTGAACTAAAGCAGCAGAAGGAACGTGTCAGAAAAGGATGGTTCCCTGAAGGTCCGGGACACAGGAAATCCTGATGACAAGATCAGTCAATGGTCTTGTCTATCGAAAATCTGGTAATCTTTCTCGAAGTATTCTTCTGAAATTCAGAGTCCCTAAGTTTTACCCTTTTTACAGCCTTGTAGGAAGGCATCTTGGCATTGAGGATCTTGACCTGACCCTCAAAATAAGCCTGCAGGTCACTTATCCCCTTGTCAGCAAGGAGGTCCGCATCAGGGAATATTTCTGCGACAATTGTTATCTTATCCTTCTGTACACGGCTTTCTCCCGCATACACAACCACTTCATTCACGCCTTCCACCTTCTGCAGGTCTGCTTCTATCTCTTCCGGATATACATTCTTTCCGTTTGAAAGAATTATAAGATTCTTCTTTCTGCCGGTAATATATATCCATCCCTCCTCATCAAGTTTGCCGTAATCTCCCGTATGGAAGAATCCGTCCTTGTCAAAAACCTCCGCAGTCGCCTCCGGATTGTCATAATATCCAAGCATCACGTTAGGTCCCTTGACACATATCTCACCTTCACCATTTTCATCAGGATTGTCAATCTTGACACGACATGCAAGAATAGGGGTTCCTACACTACCCGGTTTGCGGTATTCATTTCTATTGGCAGATATCAGAGGAGAACATTCAGTTATCCCGTAGCCGTTGAGCACTGTGATACCGAGAGAATCGAAGGTACGTATGATATCTTCATCCAGTTTTGCTCCTCCGCATATCACAAGTTCCAGTTTACCGCCAAAGGCACTGAGAACGCTTGAGAACAGTTTACGTCTGAGGTCTATACCGACCTTCCTCAGACAATCGCTAAACTTCATCATAACCTTGAGAAGACGTTCTTTGCCACTCTTACGCGCTGTTGTCCATATCTTACGGTTCATGACCTCCAGAAAGGCAGGGACCAGGATAAGATGTGTAGGCTGCTGTTCCCTGATCTCATCACTGACGTGTTTGAGACCGCTTGAGATATAAACCTCACAACCCTGAGAAAGATGACCTACATAGTTAACAGTAGAACCGAAGGTATGGTGGGGAGGGAGAACATGAAGAGTCTTCCTGGTTATATCAAAGTTGTACATTCCCAAGGTCATGTCCAGACCGATATTTGCCTGAGAAAGCATCACACCTTTACCTTTTCCTGTGGTTCCGGACGTGAACACTATGGAAGCCAATTTGTTTACATCGATCTTATAATCATAATAGGAATTATCGCCTCCCTTATAAAGTCGCTCACCCTCTTCCTGCAGTTCCGCAAGCGAATGAAGCGACCTGCCGCCAAGACAGACTGCTTCAAGAGCATTTCCAGGAGCGACAGAAACAAGCATCTCAACAGAACCAAGGCCCCCTTTACGAAGGAGTTCCTTTATCTTTTCCTCAGCGCTCTTTCCAAAAATCACAGCCTTGCATCCGGTAGCAGTTATGATGCCGTCAATATCTTCTATCTGAAGTTCCTTGTCTACAGGCACTGTCACGCCTCCGACAGCCATGACAGCAAAGAATGAACAGCACCATCCATATGAGTTTTCTCCGACAATAGCAACCTTTTCCTCTCTTAAACCCCTTGAAACAAGGGAGGTTCCAAGATTCCTGACATCGTCACGCCATTGTGTAAATGAGACTTTCCTGACCTCCTTGTCCCAATAATTATCCTTGTAGGAAATCGCGGTATTCTCCGGAAAATTCTGCGCCGCCTCTTCTACAAGCGAACGCATATCATCAATAAAGGTGGTCTTGTAAACAGGATAGTTCTTGTTCATCTTCAGGTCTCAATCTCTAGTGGTTAAAAATCTTTCAAAGATACAAATTTTATCTATCGTTGACCATTTCTCTGCTCTTCTTCTATAGTAGGTGCAGACTCCTTGTATCTGAATCGTCGGATTTTCTGGGTAGCAGTCTTCTCAAACGGCTCCTTCATTACCTCAACCGAACTTACCTGTGATGACTTGTTTACATTCCTGTTGGTAACACTCAGAACCTTCGCCTTCCATGTGTCGAGTTTTTCATAGATCTTATCTTCACTCTCGCTGTCCCACTCCACAAAATCAGGTTGCACCAAAGCGACAAGACGTCCGTCACGCTCCACAACGATAGACTCGCTCACTCCCTCCACATTATTGATCACATTCTCGATCTCTTCAGGATAGATATTCTCTCCGGAAGGGCCTAGAATCATGTTGCTGTTACGCCCTTTGATATAAAAACGCCCCTTCTCATCCTGAACTGCTATATCACTCGTACGGAACCATCCGTCTTCGGTAAACACGCTCTTGGTACGGACAGGATCCTTGTAATACCCAAGCATCACATTAGGTCCCTTGGCAACAACCTCACCCTCTCCTGTTTCAGGGTTCACATCATGAAGTTTCAATTTGACATTATATACCGGATATCCGAATGAACCCACGGCCCTCCATCCCGGCATTGCATAACCTAGCAAAGGAGATGTCTCCGTAAGTCCGTAACCTATTGCATACGGGAACTTTGCCTTCAACAGAAAGGCTTCCACCTCCGGATCCAGTTTTGCCCCACCGATACCGTAGAATGTGACACAACCTCCGAAAGTCTTCTTAAGTTTCAAACCTATGATACGGCACATAAGCCCATTCATATGCTCGTTCATCCACGTAAGTGTACGACTTTTCTTTATCGTAGGGAGCACGCTTCCCCTATAGACCTTCTCTATGATCATAGGCACCGTCAACATCGTAGTAGGCTTCACTATCTTCATTGCCTTCATCAGCAGAGAAGCCACAGGAGGTTTTGGAAGATAATAAACAGTAGAGCCGGTATACATCGGATAGAGCATACCCAAAGTCATTTCAAGAGTATGGGCCATCGGAAGAATCGAAAGCCACCTGTCCTTTTCCGTCCTTTTACATGAGTGGTAACAGGTGATGACATTGGAAGTCAGATTTCTATGGCTCAGGACCACACCCTTGGCACTTCCTGTAGTTCCGGAAGTATAGATTATCGTCGCGATATCATCCGGAGTCGGAGTAGAAGTCCTGCCGTCACATGTAAACTTCTCATCATCCGATTTCAAGACTTCAAATGTGTCCATCTCTATCACCAGAGTCATCTTGTCCATAACTTCCGGACTGACCTTGGAGGCAAGTCTTTTCGATACGAACATGACCTTGCTCTCAGAATGATTGATTATATTGGTAACTTCATTTTCCGAACTGTCTGGAAGGATAGGTATGGAAATCCTGCCGAAAGGAACAGTGGCAAAGAATGCTACAGACCAGTTCGGCATGCTCTGTGAAAGGATAGCGACCTTATCACCGGCGCCGATACCATACTGAGTAAGTTTCTTCGAAAGGCTATCACATTTTCCTTTAAACGAACTAAAGGTATATCCACCTTCCTTTGTGTCATACCACTGGGTATATTGCTTCTTTGAATATACTGTAGTGGCATAATCATACAATTTTGCGAGGGTATCCACATACTTCTCCCTCATCTTCTGCATGCGCTTATAGACCTGTATCATCTTATATCCTTGTTTATTTCTGATTCATTCCTGATCTTACGGACGCAATAAGTGATCACCCCTATTGCTATCAATGTTAATGCTATCATGATCTTTTCTTGTTGGGATTGCAAAAATACAACAAGCACATATAGAAAGATAATATATGTTGTAGGTACGAACATAAAGTGGTTAACACCAATATTTAGGGATAAACAGCATGATTTAGGGATGTTTGACAAAATATACTTATATTTGTCCCTATATGCTTGGTATGAAGAAAAACACAGAAAACGGAATTATCCTATCAGGAGCCGGTACAATCATGCATTCATTGATAGTACCTTTATTCGCATTGATATTCATCATCTACTACAAACCATATGACGTCTATGCATTCTTAAGCATGGAACACGCATCGTTTGCTTTCAATGTAACGATTCTTTTCTGCATCACTCTAGTGTCCATCTCCATCACCAGAGGGTGGCTGTATCTGATAGGAAAATACAGAAGAATAACAAAATCCGTCTATCTGGCGTGGTGCATAGGAGAGACCTTGGTAGCCTCCCTGTTCATATCACTATACATAGTACTGATGGACAAGGAATCCGCTTCTTTCTTCGAACTGGCAGGATCGTCATATATAATGATGCTTGCGACTTGCATCTACCCATACGGATTTCTTTGGCTGGGTATGGAACTTTACTCAAAAAACAATGAAGAACATGAAAGCAGTGATGACAGTTCACTGATACGTTTCCATGACGAATACAAAAAGTTAAGGTTAGTGATAGCACCTGACGCCGTAATCTTCATAAAATCAGAAGACAACTATGTTCAGATTCATTATATAGACAAAAACAGGACAAAGAAATTCATACTCCGGTCTTCGATGAGGGCATTGGAAGACACTCTTGGACAGCATGGTCTTGTAAGATGCCATAGATCATATTTCATCAATCCTGCCTTCATCAGAATCGTTCATAGAGACACCTCAGGCCTTATTGTAGCAGAACTCAATCAGGACGGATACGAAAGCATCCCGATATCACGAAAATATCAGGATGCCATAACAAAATTATTGTAATATTACTGTGAAAGCCGGTCTTGACGGGCTTTCTTCTTTTCATAACGAAGCCGATACTTTTCAAGAGTACGGAGATCCTTTTCTGCCTGACGCGCAGCATCTTCAAGTGCCTTGATCTTGCGTTTGCGCTCCTTTTCCAGACGTCTGGCTTCCTTGAGTGCGGCTTTTTCCTCGTCACGTTTATCCAGTTCAGCCCAACGTGCTTCACGTTTTTCCTGTTTCTTCTTTCGGAGAGCCTCACGCGCCGCTGCCCTCTCCTCCTTGATGCGAGCCTTTTCCGCCGCCTTCATTTCTTCTGGAGTATGCATCACGGCCGAAACACTAGTACTATCAGCAACAGACAAAGTATCAGAAACAGAAAGACTGTCCGAAACAGCAAGACTATCTGAAACCTGCAAATTATCCAAAAGCAGAGAATCCTTTACAGGAAGTTTTTCATCGAGCCCCAAAGTATCCGTCTTCGCCATACTTTCTGCAATCTTGCGTTCACGTTCGCGGACAGCACGAAGAGAATCCCTTACTTCTATCTGACGATAAACATCATTCATATATCCAGGGAAATAGATATCTGTCTGCACGAAGGTAGCCCTAGGACGAGCAGAGTAAGCATTTCTTTCGCTTGGACGCAGAGACAGAGGTGTCACGGCATTACGGTCGACAGGCCTCTTGTCCGGCTGCCAATTGAAACCTTTCAGAAGTTTCTCATCCTCAGTAAGTTGAACTATAGGATAACCGTCATTTTTCGGAGAGTCATAATAGTATATCCTTTCGATCTCACCATCCTTGAAAGTAGCGGAAAGCATCTTGGAATCAGTCTTGTTCACAGTAGCATACGCATCATTCTCCTCTATGAAGAACAATGCAGAAGCACCTCCGAGAGCATCAAACCGCCTCAATCCACCTTTCTCATCAAAGAAGGCCAGCATTTCCGTCGCCCGGATCTGGTCAAAGAGAAGGGAATCCTCCTGAATGGTAATGAAGGCATTGGACATCAGGCTGGCTTTTTCCATTGCCCCCTCACTGATTACAACGGTTATACTGTCAGCGGCATACTGCCTCCTGACCTCCTGCCATATCATTGGGGCCTTGAAAAGACGAGCCAAAGAATCCAGATCGGAATAAAGCAATGAGTCACAGACCACCTGCATATCCTTCTTATATATCCTCACATTGCGGATAGCCTCAAGAAATCCTATCTTGGTAGTATCAGGAGGAACGACCTCCACACTGTCGGCAGTAGAAAGGGAATCAGTTGTCATGACACCGATGGAATCCGTAACCGCCAAAGAATCCGTCTGCTTATCTCCCAGACGGGCTCCTGGTACCATAGGCTTGACCATAGGATCAGGTCTGTCTGCCAGCGATAAAGTATCCTGCATAGGAGGTGCTGCGGATGCCCTTCGAAGCGAAGCCTCTTTCCTTGCACGATAGTTCGGATCATTCATAGCCTCTTCCTCTGCAGCCTTTGATGCAGCCTCTGCAGCCTTCTTCCTGAAAGAACCGACAGGGTCCACATTCAGATCCGCAAGTCTTTTTTCCGATGCCTTGACAGATTCTGAATCTATATCACACTTTCTCACCGTGTAATATACAAGTTTATCAGCACCAAGATAGACAGTATCCACTCCTCCATCTTCCTCTTCTGTCTGGGTTATCACAGCAGGCTTACGAGTCAGAGTCACCTTTGAAAGAGAATCCTGATACTGGATGAGTCCCGCGAGGGAGAAGACATTTCTAGTGGTATCCGTAACCTGAGCATTTCCGGACATTTCGACGTCCTGAGTATTCCTGTAGAAGAACAGACTGTCACACCATCCCTCCTGATCAGGGGTCATGACATGAACATTCCTGTTGAAGAGAAAGACTTCCCTTTCCCGGTCATACCAGCCATGCTCCGATGAAAGCATGTTATCATCCTGCCATGCATCCGTTCCAGAACCAAAGGTAGCAAGATTCCTGTCAGACTCGTATACGAGCGTGTGCGTCTTTACGAATATCGAATCCGTAAACATGTTCACATCATTCTCGAAAGTGAAGGTCTTTATCTTGGAATCATATGTACCGTTACGACTTTCTATGATCTGTCCATCCTTGTCCCTCATGGAACCACCATTCAGAAAAACAGCGACAGAATCCTTTGTATTATAATCCAGATGCCTGGTCCTCAGGGTATTATGATCCTTGTCAGTGAGTTGTACGACAGTTCCTCTGAACTGAGCAAGATCTTCATCGATGATATATTTGAGATTATCACTGGTAAGCACTGTCTCCTCCTGAAGAATGCTGACGTTTCCCCATGCATCTATGATCTTTGTCTCCACATTCCACAATGCCGTATCACAGATAAGATATGTACCGTTATGGAGAAAACGTGCCGGTCCTATGACCTTCCTGTATCTGCTTCCCTCCAGATCCACCATCTTGGCAGATTTGGCACTCATCAGCCATATGAGGCTATCCTTCTGCTCCTCTTCCTGTTTCTGAGCGGAAAGGGGCAGACTCACCAAGATGGCAAGCATCATATGGACCAATCTCTTCATCAGGTCGGGCCGGCTTATTCTGTCTTGCGGAACTTCGAATACCATCCGTCACGTTCGAAGACGCAGTCCTCAAACATAGGATCTATCACAATGTATGTAGATGATATCTTTGAATCGATGAAATCATCTATAGCCTTCTGCTGAAGTTCCATCCTTGCATTATCAAGAAGCAGAGTATAGTCATTGCTGAAGGTAGCAGGATGCGCCGGAATGATCTTGTCGACCTTGATGATCTTATAGACAGTATTTCCGTCACGACCTTCATTGTCAAGAGACTCCACAGGATCGGAAATCTCACCCTCTTTCAAATTTGCTATAGCAGCATAGTCCTGAGGCTTCAACTGGTCAATCTCGAAATAAGACGAACCTGTATTAGGGTCTGACATCTGACCACCGTTGGTTCTTGTCGGAAGGTCTTCCGAATAGAATCTGGCTGCAAGTTCAAAAGTTACAGCCTCATTATTAAGTTCTGTCTTGAGACTGTCAAGGACATGGAAAGCCTTCGTCCTATCTTCTGCTGTATATTCCGGTTTCAGAAGAATATGACGGGCGTTGAACATGTCACCTTTCTTTTCAATAACGTCTATGATATGGAATCCATCAGGAGTCTCCACAATCTGAGACACGATACCCGGTTTAAGAGCCATCGCAGCATCAGAGAACGCAGGCCAGAAGATAGACTTGGAAGCCATTCCAAGTTCACCGCCCTTACGCGCACTGCCCGGATCCTGAGAATAGATTCGGGCAAGTGTCGAGAACTTCTCACCGTTGATTATTCTCTCACGGATTGCAAGAAGCCTTTCCTTTACCGCCATGTTTGCAGCCTCACGGTCAGGATAAATGCATATCTGACTCAACTGGTATTTGATAGGAACCATCGGAAGGTCTTCAGGATCGGAAGCATCCACATACTTCTGGACATCATAAGGTGTCAGGGCAGGAATCTTTCTCGAAATCTCCTGCTGCATCTGCTGAGTAAGTGTCTGATCTTCCAGAGCGGAACGCCACTCCTGACGGAGTCTGTAGATAGGCTTGCCGAATTCCTTCTCAACAGCCTCCTCGCTACCAAGATTGGTCTTGAGCATATCGATTCTGTTGGAAAGTTCACTCTCCACCATATCATTGTTAACTACCAGAGAGTCGACTCTTGCCTGCATGAGGAAGAGTTTGGAAGCCATCATGTTTTCAAGAATCTCACATCTCGCCTTCCTGTCAGACTGCATTCCGTAATTATACTGCATCATCTGCACCTCAGACTCCACGTCCGAAATCATGATGACCTCATTACCGATCACTGCAACAGTCTTATCAACTATACCACCCTGATATTTCTGGGCTGAAGAGGTTATTGAAGCGGCCGCAAACAAAACCACAGCCACACCTTTCAAGATATGCCTCATATTCTAATAAATTACAAGTTTTCCGTTTTCGCGCGCATCATTAAGCAAATCCTGTTCCAAAGAAGAAATCAGGGACTGCTTGCGCGTACTTATTATAATATCCTTTATCCGTGCCGACGTATATTCCATCGGAGCATACTCTCCCACAGGAAGAATATTGGAAACAAACGCAAGATTCGTCACTCCGGTAGTATCATCCTGTCTTACCCACCCGTTTCTGACCATGCCAAGTACCGAATCATGTGCAAGACCCATCTCTCTGGCAAGCACTATCACATCCTGCCACTCATCCTTCCATGTCGTAAACATGATAGCAGAAGAAAAAGCAAGACTGTCTGCCTCTATAAGATCATTGGCATCGGAAGAATCCATCTTCTTCCTGATTGTCTCCAGCATAGGAGAGTCCGTATGTATACGCAGGAACCGAGCCTTCACCAAAGGTCTTGCAAGTCTGAAACTTTCCTTGTGAGCCTCGTAGTATTCCTCAATCTTATCATCTGAAACCGCAGTATCAAGCCTTTCATTGACATAAAGTTGCTCATAACGATACTTAAGCAGGGATATCCTGTAATCCTCCAGTTCCTTTGTAACATCCTTTTCGACCTTGGACAACTGTTCCTCGGCAATTGACACATATACCCTGTCCGAGGCCCATGCATTTATATATTGTCTTGCCAGCCGTACGCTGTCTTCAGCAGGAAGTCCTTTCGGAACCACTGCATCCAGATCGCTTCGATACAGACGGTCAAGCCCGACCTCTGCGACCACTTCATCGTTACGCAGTAAGTTCGAAATCGCCCTGCACGACGATAAAGCCGGCAGGACGATCCCTATGATTGCTATGATACTGAGCAGTTTTCTCATTATCTTGAATAGTTCGGAGCCTCGCGTGTGATGGTCACATCATGCGGATGTCCCTCAAGGTAACCGGCATTTGTGATACGCACGAACCTTGCATCACGAAGTTTCTCGATGTTTGAAGCACCGACATAACCCATACCTGCACGAAGACCTCCCACGAGTTGGTATACAACCTCGTTAAGAGTACCCTTGTAAGGCACCTGAGCCACGATTCCCTCCGGAACAAGTTTCTTGATATCTTCTTCCATATCCTGGAAATAACGGTCCTTCGAACCCTGCTGCATAGCCTCGAGCGAGCCCATACCACGATATGACTTATATTTACGTCCGTTAAGGATGATTGTTTCTCCAGGAGACTCCTCAACACCTGCGAAGAGAGAACCTGCCATGATTGTGCTTGCACCTGCAGCAAGAGCCTTCACCACGTCACCTGAATAACGGATACCACCGTCTGCAATCACAGGAACGCCTGTGCCCTTGAGGGCCTCTGATGCCATCATGACAGCTGAAAGCTGAGGCATACCGACACCGGCAATGACACGTGTAGTACAGATCGAACCCGGTCCGATACCCACCTTGACAGCGCTCACGCCCGCATCAGCAAGTGCCTTGGCTCCCTCAGCAGTAGCTACATTACCTGCTACAATC
>JAZRGY010000085.1:0-2942 GCA_045644485.1 Candidatus Cryptobacteroides sp.
GTTTTGCCTTTCTTTGAGGCATGAAAACTTTTGTGCAGATGATAGTTGTACTTCTCCTGTCCTCCTGCGGATTCGGAGAGATTGAAGTGGGGATGCATTCCGGTTCTGACGGCATATGGTACGGGCCCTCTTATGGAAAGCATATGTCAGGGACATATTATGCCGTGGGTCTTGATTATCCGGATGGCTACGATTGGCGGGCAGATCTGGACAAGAGTGCGGTGAACTGTTCCATGATCATGTTTGCAGACGGGATACCTGTGCTGCGGGTGCCTGTAGGAGACCGGTATGAAGTGTCTTCAGAAACTTCCCGACATAGAATACGCTCAGGTAACCTTTATACGGACTATACCGACGGGAATACTACAGTTATCAAAAGGGATGGCACGGAAATCTTACGATACGACGGCTCTGAAGATATCGTGAGTATGGAAATCCATGAGGGGCGGATACATACTCTGGGCGTGTCTGGCGATGGAGGGGGTTTTGTATATAGGGTGGATGGCGATGTTGTACTGGAAAGAACCTCGGGCAATATCCTTCATGGTCTGTATGTCTATGACGGCAGGATGTGTTTCTGTTTCTCACAACACTTCGCTATATCATCAGACCTTCGGTACTATCTGGTTGAAGATGGGAAGGTCTCCCTGATCGAAATGGAGAAGGATGTTGAAGATGTCCTGGATGTCGGGATATATGATGATGGTCTTTATGTCCTTGCCAAGGTAGATGGCGTCACCGCTCCGGTACTGATGAAAGATGGTGTTCGGGATACGATAGGTTACCATGGCAGTTCAGATATTGTTTCATGCAGTTTTCTGGAGACGGAATCCGTTTGCGTGAGGGTGCGGTATAGTAGTTCCGGTATGGGACATCTGTCAGATATCATATGGCTGGGCGGTCAGAGGTGGAGAAATCTGATGCAGGGAGGACTGATCACGTCCATATGTTGCAATCCGGACGGATGGCATGCTGTCGTGCATTCTTCAGGAGGGAATGTCTCTGTCGTATTCTCTTCAGAAAAGAGATATGCGCTTCCTTCTGGTTATCATGCATATGGAACGGAGTGCGTTACGGCAAAGGATAGCATGGTCTATGCCGCCCTGACCTCTGTTCCAGGTAAAAAACCTGTAATATGGATGAACGGGTCTCTGGATACTCTGGATATAAACGGTCCTCTTACCTGCCTTCGATGATGTTTCTTGCCAGAGTGTTGGCGCAGACGAAATCCCTCAGTTCCTGACATTCTGTCTTGAGGATTGTGTGCCGGTCTCCCTGCCAGAGGAGAGAACCTTTGCTAATGAATCCGATCTTGTCTCCTATTTCCAGAATAGAGTTCATGTCGTGCGTGTTTACGACAGTGGTCATGTTGAATTCCTTTGTCAGGTCGTGTATGAGCCTGTCTATAAGAATGGAGGTATAAGGGTCAAGACCAGAGTTTGGCTCGTCACAGAAAAGATATTCCGGATTCAGGGCTATCGCACGTGCTATGCCGACTCTCTTCTGCATTCCGCCACTGAGTTCGTTCGGATACTTGTTGTCGGAGCCTATGACGTTGACCTTTTCCAGACAGTATTGTGCCCTCTCACGTCTTTGTGCCGGCGACCAGTCTGTGAAAAACTCCATAGGGAACATCACGTTCTCGATCACTGTTGCAAAGTCGAAAAGTGCACTGCCTTGGAACAGTACTCCGATCTTCTGGCGGAGGACTTTCTTCTGATTGTAATCCATCTGCGAGAACTTCTGGTCTCCATAAGATATCTCGCCGCTGTCAGGTTCCAGAAGCCCGATAAGATTCTTCAGCAGGACAGTCTTTCCTGATCCGCTTGCTCCTATGATCATGTTGCACTTGCCGGTTTCGTACTCCATAGATATGTCGTTGAGGACTGTTTTTCCATCGAAACCTTTATATAGATGTTCTACCTTTATCATATGGCGGGTTTAATAAAGCATGAGTTGTGTTACGATCAGGTCGGCAAGAAGGATGAGGATACTTGTCGTCACGATTGCTCTGGTGCTTGATCGTCCGACTCCGAGAGATCCTCCCTTGGCATAATATCCGTTGAATGCCGCTATGGAGGAGATCATGAAACAGAACAGGGACATTTTGAAGCAACTGTAAAAGATGTAGAATCCGTTATAGAATGCCTTTATACCTGTGATGTACGATGCTGTAGGGATGATCTGTGTCGTTTCCACTACGACATATCCTCCGACAAGTCCCAGAGCGAGGCTGAGGAGCATAAGGAGAGGGCTGAGGATGGTTGTCGCTATTACCTTCGGAAGTACCAGGAAGCCGGCAGAGTTGACCCCCATCATGTCCATCGCATCGATCTGTTCTGTAATGCGCATGCTTCCGATCTCCGAAGATATGTTCGATCCCATCTTGCCTGCCAGGATAAGGGCTACCATGGTCGAGCAGAACTCCAATATGAGACTTTCTCTTACCATATATCCTATATACATCTTATCTATTATAGGATTCTCGAGATTGGATGCCGTCTGGATTACGAGTACTCCACCTATGAACAAGGATATGACCCCGACCAGAAGTATGGACGATAGTATCAGTTTGTCGGCTTCGTTTATGAACTGTCTCCAGAATATCCTCCCTTTTTCCGGCTTCCTGAATACCATTTTCAGGAAAAGAATATATCGGCCGATTGATTCGAAAAATCTTCTTACCATCTATGATTTCTTTAAAAACAGAACAAATTTACTTCGTTTTTTGAGGAAAAGGTATGAATTCTATAAAAATATTGTAATTTTGTGGCCACTAACTTAACTAACCCTTATAATATGCTAAAACAACTTAGTGCTAAGTTGGCATGTATCGTAATGGTATTTGCCACTATGTGTCTGGGAGCAGGTAACCTGTTTGCCCAGAACAAGTCTATCAGTGGTACTGTTGTTGACGGAGCAGGTGTACCGGTAATCGGTGC
>JAZRGY010000086.1:0-14453 GCA_045644485.1 Candidatus Cryptobacteroides sp.
CTTGCCATCGCTTCGCTCAAATACTTTTTAGCCGAATTGTTTTCTTTACCAACGTGCAAAAATAGAAAAAGATTAGAAAATATTTTATAAAAATATCTAATTTTGCAAATCTTTTTCGAATACTATGCAAGATATCAGAAACATTGCAATCATCGCACACGTTGACCATGGAAAGACTACTCTGGTAGACAGGATGATTTATCAGGCGCGTCAGGCACGCGAACAGGAAAAACTTGGAGAACTTATCCTCGATAACAATGATCTTGAGAGGGAACGTGGTATCACTATCCTCGCCAAAAACGTATCGGTTATATATAAGGGAGTAAAAATCAATGTTATAGACACTCCGGGCCATAGTGATTTCGGTGGTGAGGTGGAACGTGTGCTTAACATGGCTGACGGTGTTATCCTTCTGGTAGATGCCTTCGAAGGCTGTATGCCGCAGACCCGTTTCGTACTTCAGAAAGCTATCGAGATGGGCAAGAAACCGGTACTTGTGATAAATAAGGTGGACAAGCTGAACTGCCGTCCTGACGAGGTTCAGGAAGAGGTGTTCGACCTTATGTTTTCTCTGGGAGCGACAGAAGACCAGCTCGATTTCCGTACAGTATACGGAAGTGCAAAGCAGGGCTGGATGTCTCATGACTGGAGAGAACCGGCCACTGATATAACCGCTCTTCTTGATACTATCCTGGAAGTTATTCCGGCTCCTGAAAAGGTAGAGGGTACTCCGCAGATGCTTATTTCGTCACTTGAATATTCTCCATACGTCGGACGTATCGCTGTGGGAAGGGTAACCCGTGGTGCACTCCAGGCAGGAATGAACATAACTCTCTGCAAGAGATACGACATCATGCAGAAGCAGAAGATAAAGGAACTGATGATCTTCGACGGACTCGGAAAAGCAAAGGTAGATGAGGTCCAGTGCGGTGATATCTGTGCCGTGGTCGGACTTGAGGGATTTGAAATCGGAGATACGGTCGCAGACTTTGAGAATCCTGAAGCGCTTCCTCCAATTGAGGTTGACGAGCCTACAATGAGTATGCTCTTCTGCATCAACAACTCTCCTTTCTTCGGCAAGGAAGGCAAGTTCGTCACTTCACGCCACCTTAAGGAGCGTCTTGAGAAGGAACTTGAGAAGAATCTTGCCCTTCGCGTGAAACCGGGTCCTAATGCGGATTCATTCATTGTATATGGTCGAGGTGTACTTCATCTTTCCGTACTCATCGAGACAATGCGTCGTGAAGGATTCGAACTTCAGGTAGGCCAGCCGAAGGTGCTTGATAAGATGATCGGAGGCCAGCGCTGCGAGCCTGTCGAGAACCTTACGATAGATCTTCCGGAGGAGTTTGTCGGCAGGGCGATCGAAATGGTGACCCGCAGAAAGGGAGCCCTTATCCAGATGGAAGGAAGAGGTGACAGGACCCATCTTGAGTTCGATATCCCTTCAAGAGGCCTCATGGGACTCAGAAGCAATCTCCTTACTGCAACCCAGGGAGAAGCGGTGGTTGCTCATCGTCTCAAGGGATATGAGCCGTACAAGGGTGATATAGAGCGTCGTACAAACGGTTCTCTGGTATCCCTTGAAACAGGACTTTCTGTCGCTTATTCTATGGATAAACTCCAGGACAGGGGACGTTTCTTCATAGAACCGGGTGTCGAGATTTATGAAGGACAGGTGGTTGGAGAACATACCCGTGACCGTGACTTGAACATCAATATCTGCAAGACAAAGAAACTTACGAATATGCGTGCTTCCGGAAGTGATGACAAGGTGATGCTTCCGCCTCCTATTGACTTCTCTCTCGAAGAGGCGTAGGAATATATCCAGGAGGATGAACTTGTGGAAGTAACTCCGAAGTCGATGAGATTGAGGAAGATTATCCTTAACGAAATCGAACGCAAAAGAAAAAGTTCAGAGATAAATTGCTAATAACAAAAGTTTTTGCTACCTTTGCGGGCTCAAATCTATTTATGGGTCAAAATGAACGATAAATTTATAATACCTCTAAATGGATTGACGACGGGACAGCATGAATATGGCTGGAAGGTCGGCAAGGAGTTCTTCGAAAGTTTTGAAAACTCTGAAATGCTTGATGCGGAACTGGTTGCATCTGTAGTTGTGGAGAAGTCGGGGCGTTATCTCGGTATCGATTGTGATGTTGAGGGAGATGTGACAGTGGAGTGTGACAGATGTCTTGGCGAACTGAAGATGCCGGTGGATGTTGAGATCAGGTTGAGTATCAAGTATGGTGATGAAGAGTCGTCGGATGAACATCATGAAGGGGAACGGGAGGTTGTTTTTGTTCCTGAGACGGATGCGGAATTCGATATGAGTCAGATAATATATGACTATGTCTGTCTGACTCTTCCTATGCAGAGGGTTCATGAAGACGGTGATTGCGATCCGGATGCTATCAGGCATCTTTCGACAGGTGAGCCTGTTGAAGCGGAGCAGGATGACAATAATCCGTTTTCAGCGTTGAAGGACATGTTTAAGTGATTATTAATAATTTAAAAATATAGAACAATGGCACATCCAAAACACAGGGTCTCTAAGCAGAGACGTGACAAGAGAAGAACACACGACGTTGCAGTAGTTCCAACGCTCGCTACATGTTCAAACTGCGGTGCAACTATCATGTACCACAGAGTATGCCCAGAGTGTGGCTACTACAGAGGTCGTCAGATCATCGAGAAGAAGGCTGAGTAATCAGTCTCTTGCTGAGGCCCTGTAGTTCAACGGATAGAATGGAAGTTTCCTAAACTTTAGATAGCAGTTCGATTCTGCTCGGGGCTACGAAATCGGAAGATGTTGTAAATCAGCATCTTCCGATTTTTGTTTTTATATATATTGCCTTTGATAAAACATAAATAATTATTATCTTTGTGTGTTTTACGAATGTTTTACAATTAACATTAAATGGAAATGAAAAAGGTAATAGCAACTCCGGATGCGCCAAAGGCGGTAGGTCCATATTCACAGGCAATTGAGGTTAACGGAACTCTCTATATTTCAGGTCAGATTCCTGTAAATCCTGTAGACGGAAAGGTTCAGGAGGATATCGTGGCTGCTGCTCATCAGTCTCTCAAGAATATCGGTGCCATCCTTAAGGAGGCGGGAATGGACTATGATAATGTTGTCAAGACTACTGTCCTTCTTGCAGATATCGCAGACTTCAAGGCTGTGAATGAGGTTTATGCAGAGTACTTTACTGGTGACAAGCCTGCAAGAGCATGTTATCAGGCGGCGGCTCTTCCGCTCGGAGTGAAGGTGGAGATCGAGGCGATTGCCGTTAAATAATGAGCAGAAAATCTCTCATACTCTGTCTTTCTGTTCTTGCTTTTCTAGTTATCGGCACAGGCGTTGCCGTAGCCTTTCTTTATAAAGGCGTGGATACGGACAAGGATAAGAAGACGTCAAAGGTGGCAGACCAAGACCGTTACAGGCTCTTGTCTGCTGTTCCTTCTGATGCTGTTCTTGTAGCGTGTTTTTCTGAAAGGGGACCTCTTGATTCCAGAATGGTCGTGTCGTTGCATTATTCTGGAAAACTTACCCCTCTTTATGTCTATGATGCGGGCAAACCATCGGAAACCGGTGAACCTTCCTCTCCTGCTGCTTCTCTTGTGGATAGTCTTGAAAGTAAAGGGCTTGCGGTGCGTTTCGCTGTGGCGGAGCGTTCTATGGTCCTTGCTTCTGAATCTGAGGTTCTTGTCCAGTCTGCACTTCGTCATCTGGGAAAGTCGATGTCCGTAATGGATGCTCCTGGTTTTGAGGAAGCCTCAGATCTTGTTAAGAGTGGTGATGCCCTCTTTGTCTCCAATGTGCATGCGTCATATCTGATGCCGTCTGTATTTACAAGAAAATATGCATCATATTCGGGATTTGTGTCCCGTTTGTCTGAATGGACTGCGTTTGATATCTCACAGGCAGGACGTTCTTTTTCGCTTGAAGGTGCTGTCGTATATGATTCGGATGCGTCGGAATTCATGACAGTTCTCCAGAAGTCGCAGCCTGCGGTGTCGGCACTTTCAGGTATCCTTCCTTCATATACTGTGTTTGCTGCCTCCCTTCCTTTGGGTGGTGTGGAAGGCTATTCAGATGCTTATGACGCATTTATGGATTCGCGTCAACTTTTGCAGAAGACAATTTCCGGCAGGAAGTCTCTTGCAGCCAAGGCTGGGATCTCTCCAGTCGACCTGATGGCCTCCATAGGTGTCAGGGAGGTTGCTGTCGCTTCTTTCATGGTAGGGGGAAAACTTGAAAAGGTCAATCTTATGAGGACAGGAAAAGATGTTCCGGAGATTCTTTTCAAGGGGGTCGAAGGATTCTCGAAAAAGGAGTATGCTCCTGCTGTCCATTCATGGCCATATGAAGGATTCGCCGCCTCTGTCTTCGGTAATCTCTTTGCTTCTGAAGATGAGTCGTGCTTCACATGGATGGACGGATGGGTCATTTCCGGAAGCAGTAAGGCTGTAGAGGAATATGTGAGCGGAAGGGCTCTTGGTTATACCTTGGCTCAATATATGGCTGATGCTTCGCAGCCGGATCTTCTCTCCGGAAGAAAATCTTCGTTCGTTTCATATCTGTCATTCTCAGAAGATTACAAGGTTCTTGACAATACTTTCAAGACATCGTTCCTGAATATGATCGAGCCATTGTATGCAGAGGCGGAGTATAGCCCGATGGTCTTCTCTGTCGCTCCTGGCAAGACAGGTCCGTCGTTGTCTTTTGATATCTTTAGGCTTCAACTCCAGAAGACCAAGGCTCCTGCCTTTGAAAGGGATACGACAGTTACTGTGCCTAAGGGGCCTTTTGAGGTGAAGAATTCCGGAAGCGGAAAGATGAACAGGTTCTACCAGAACTCTCACCTTTCCCTCTGTCTGAGCGAGGGTGGCAAGGATCTCTGGGGAGTTCCTTTCAAGGAGCCTTTGTGTGGCAGGGCGTATAATGTTGATTATTACGCAAACGGGAAACTTCAGATCATATTCGGAGCAGGTAGCAGGATATATCTGATAGACCGTCTGGGGCGCTATGTTAGTGGCTTCCCTGTGGACCTTAAGAAAGAAATACTTATCGGACCTGATGTATATGACTTCAATGGGTCCAGAAAATACAATATAATGGTCCTGCATAAGGATAATACTGTCGAGATGTACAATCTCAAAGGTGATAAACCAGCCTCTTGGAAAGGTATCACTGCACAGGAGACCATAAAGAATCTTCCTGAAAGGATGACTGTGGGAGGTTCTACTTTCTGGGTGGTAAGAACGTCTGTCCAGACTCTCATATACCCTTTCTATGGCGGTGAACCTCTGACTGCTTTCTCGGGAGACCAGATGATACGTCCGGACAGTGAGGTAAAGGTTGTCGACGGTGTTACGGTAGAAGTCGTATGCTATGACGGCAAGCGCAGGACTGTAAAGGTAAAATAGATGAATGTACTTTAACTTGAAATAAAATGGAATTCACATCAGTAAACAAGGTCTTTGAAGCGGCCTTCAAGAAGAACTGGGTGCGCCCGGCGATCTCGAACTATCAGGGAGAGACTCTCTGTTTCAGGGATTTAGCCAGAAGAATGGAGAAACTGCACATCATGTTTGAAGAGTGCGGGCTTCAGAAGAGGGATAAGGTGGCCATATGTTCAAGAAATCAGGCCAACTGGGCAGTGTCATTTCTTGCTACAATGACATATGGCGCAGTTCCGGTTCCTCTTCTTCATGAATTCAAGTCAGCGAATATCCACCATCTGGTAAATCACTCTGAAGCAAAGATCCTTTTCGTGGATGAGGTTATCTGGGAGGGGCTTTCCGAAAGCGAGATGCCGGATGTGCAGGCAATCATACAGGTGAACACATTCAAGATCCTCTATGCTGCTGATGAAAAGATCTACGATGCAAAGGTGCACCTTAATGAACTTTTCGGAAAGAAGTATCCTGAGGCATTTGAGCCTGAAATGCTCGACTATTATGAGGATTCTGCTGATGAACTTGCTGTAATAAATTATACCTCAGGAACATCAGGATTCTCTAAAGGAGTGATGATACCATATCGTGCCATCCTTTCAAACATCGAATTCGGACGCAAGGTGCTTCCGCAGTTGAATCACACATCGAGGGTGGTGTCCATGCTTCCGTGTGCACACATGTATGGTCTTATGTTCGAGGTTCTTTATGAACTCTCTGTAGGCTGCCATGTTCACTTCCTCTCAAGACTCCCAAGCCCGAAGATCATCATGCAGGCGCTTGCGGATGTCAAGCCTAGCATTGTAATCGCTGTTCCGCTTGTAATCGAGAAGATCTACAAGACCAAGGTAAAGCCAGTGCTTGAGAAGGAAGGTATCAAGTTCCTTATGAAGGTCCCTGGACTTAATCAGGTGATTCTCAATAAGGTACGTGAGGAGTTGGTCAATGCATTCGGCGGTGAGTTCTATGAGGTGATCATTGGTGGTGCTGCATTCAACAAGGAGGTTGAGGCATTCTTCAAGAGAATGGAATTCCCGTTCACTGTGGGATACGGTATGACCGAATGTGCTCCGATCATCACTTACGACGACTGGAAGGAGGAAAAATTATATTCATGTGGCAAGGCTGCACCTAATATGGAAGTGAGGATCGCTTCTTCGGATCCGGTGAATATTCCTGGTGAGATACAGGTCAAGGGTGCCAATGTCTTCCTCGGATATTACAAGAATGAGGATGCGACAGCCGAGGTCTTCACTGAAGACGGATGGTTCCGCACAGGGGATATGGGTGTTCTTGACGCAGACGGAAGTCTGTTCATCAAGGGACGCACGAAGTGTATGATTCTGGGTCCTAGTGGCCAGAATATCTATCCTGAGGAAGTGGAGACCGTAATAAACAGCCAGCCGTATGTTGTGGATTCTCTCGTGGTGGAGGATGATGGCGGACTTACTGCGCTTATCTATCCTGATTACGCACAGGGAGTAAAGGACGGTATGGATCAGGAGGCTTTTGTAAAGTTTATGGAAAATACTCTTCCGGAACTTAATAAGGAACTTCCTAACTATGCTAAACTCAAGAAGATAGAGGTGATGTCAGAAGATTTTGAACGCACCCCTAAAAAGAGCATCAAGAGATATCTTTATCAAAGGTAATATGGAAAAGTTTGACCGCAGTTATATCGAGATGGCAGGAGTGTGGGCTCGCAACTCCTACTGCAAGCGTCGTCAGGTCGGCGCACTTCTCGTGAAGGACAGGATGATAATCTCTGACGGATACAATGGTACTCCGTCCGGATTTGAGAACATTTGCGAGGATGAAAACGGGGTTACAAAACCTTATGTCCTTCATGCTGAGGCCAACGCCATATCGAAGGTTGCCCAGTCGGGCAACAGCAGCAAGGGTGCTACGTTGTATGTTACGGCATCCCCTTGCATGGAATGCGCTAAACTTATCATTCAGGCGGGAATAAGCAGGGTGGTATATCGTGATGCCTATCGTCTTACAGATGGCATTGACCTGCTTACAAGGGCTGGAATCGAAGTGGAACAGGTGGACTGATATGAGGAAAATTGACAATACAGTGATGGTTGCACTCCTTGGCGTTGTCCTGGGAGTGCTTCTTACCTTGGTTTCTGGCAAGGTGGTGGAGAAGAAGGAGTTTGACGGAGACTATAACCGTTGGCGTAAACTGAATCTGATACTTCAGGAAGTTCAGAAGCATTATGTCGATACCATAGACATGGAAGGCATGACAGATGCTGCTGTTGTGGCTGCGCTTGCAGAACTGGATCCTCATTCGGTGTATCTGCCTCCTGTCGAACTTGAAGAGTCGGAAACCGAACTCTCCGGTAATTTTGAAGGTATAGGCATAACATTCAATGTGCCTAGCGATACTGCTATTGTCCTCAATCCGATCGTGGGAGGTCCTTCTGAAAAGGCAGGACTTCTTCAGGGTGACAGGATAGTAAAGGTGGACGACAAGGTTGTTGCCGGAGTGAAGATGCCTCAGGACAGCATGATCAGACTGATGAAAGGTCCTAAGGGAACAAAGGTTAAGATTACTGTAAACCGTGACGGAACACTCATCCCTTTTGAGATTGTTCGCGACAAGATACCTGTAAACTGTGTCGATGCAGCCTTCATGATTGATGATGAGACAGGTTATATAAAGTTGTCGAAATTTACCAGGACTACGTATAAGGAGTTCAGAGAGGCGACATCAAGACTCCTTTCTCACGGCATGAAGAGGCTTCTTTTTGACCTTAGGGACAATACAGGTGGCTACTTTGACCAGGCTCTCCTGCTTTCCAACGAATTTCTTCAGAGGGGAGAGGAGATTGTCTATATGGAAGGGATGCATCGTCCGCGTCAGGACTATGATGCAGACGGAAGAGGTTCTCTGAAAGACGTGGAGATATCTGTCCTGATCAATGAAGGTACTGCCTCTTCAAGCGAAATCTTCTCAGGTGCTATCCAGGATAACGACAGGGGAGTGATCGTCGGAAGGCGTTCTTTCGGAAAAGGTCTGGTGCAGGAGCCGATAAACTTCACTGACGGATCCGGCATCAGGCTTACTGTGGCACGTTTCCATACTCCGTCCGGAAGATGCATTCAGAAGCCATATGACGGCGATTACGACTATGACATATATGAGAGATACGTGAGCGGTGAGATGACCTCTGCCGATAGTATGAAGGTGGATACTACCGCTGCATACTACACAATGCGCGGACGCCGTGTATACGGAGGAGGTGGAATCATACCTGATGTTTTTGTTCCTATAGATACGACCAAGGCAACTGATTTCTATATCCAGTGCAACAGGAAGGCGACACAGATGCGTTTTGCGCAGACCATGTTCGACAAGTATCGTGGTGAGTTGGCTCAGATAAACGATTTCAATCAACTGGACAGTTATCTTGACAAGATCGGACTAGGGGACCAGTTCATCGCTTACGCGGAACGGGTGGACGGAATAAAACTCAAGAAAGGGGAGTGGGAAGAGACATCTCCGTACATGATGCCTCAACTCAAAGCCCTTGTCGGCCGCTTCTCAAAACTCGGTGACGAAGCCTTCTACCGCTTCTACATACCGATCGACGACACCATCAAGGCCGCCCTCAAAAACTCCAGCACCGTCTTCTGATAGCATTACTGATAAGTTACAAGGTTGACTGAGAAATCTTTTTTGTCTACTGCGCGATGAATCTGTATACGATTTCACCAGTCTGGTTGGCTGGGGAGTCGGGAGAGGCGTTGAAGCGGGATAGACGGGCTGCGCGTACAGCGAAGTTACGCAGACAGTTGTCACTCGAAGAAATTTCCTCCATTACCTTTGCGCGGACTACCTGTCCTGCATTGTTGACAGTGATGATTACTGTAACATCTCCCGCTCCGTAGCACCTGTAAGCCGGAATCGGCAGGTGACTGGCCTTTCGACCGTCAAGAGTATATGAGAGAACCGAAGGACCGCTGTATTCCTTCCTGTTTTCCTGCGCCGGCTTCTGCTGATGCTGCATCTCGACAGTTTCCTGGACGGCGTCTTCCTCTATGGCGTCTTTCTGACCGTTTTTAAGGTCTTGTGCCAGCCTTTCGGCCTCTTTGTACAATTCCTCTGCGTCAGTGCCCCTGTCGTCCTTTAATTGAGCCCTGGAGGCATCTGTCGCTATGTTTCTTATAGGAGCACTTGAACTTTGAGCAGCAGCAATGAGTTCGTCCAGTCTCTTGCTGATGTCCTCTTTGAATATTTCTTCCTGCTGGCGACGTTCGATTTCCTCCTGTCTGGAGAAATCAAGAACAAAACTTTCTTCCCTACGTACAGTAGAGTCGATCTTGTATAGCAATAAGACAATAATCACCGTGAGATGGAATATCACGGTGATGTATAAACCTGCGCGGTCATCTTTTGGAAAAAGATTCTTCACGTCGTCGTCCGGATGCTATGCTTATTTCTTACGTCCTGCCAGAGATTTTTCTATGGTTGCAGAGATCACGTCGATGGCCACTTTGTTATGTCCTCCCTGAGGGATGATAAGGTCAGCGTACCTTTTGCTAGGCTCGATGAACTGCAGATACATCGGCTTGACTGTATTAGAGTATCTTTCGATCACCCACTCGACAGTCTTGCCTCTTTCCACTATGTCACGTGCCATGACCCTCATCAGTCTGTCATCATCGTCGGCATCCACGAAAATCTTTATGTCCATAAGTTTGCGCAACTTAGGATCTGTAAAGATAAGGATACCTTCCACGATGATCACCTCTGCAGGCTTCACATGTACTGTTTCGTTCTTTGACCTGCCACATGTGATGTAGGAGTACACAGGCTGCTCTACTTCCTTGCCGTCTCTAAGTTCCTTGAGTTGTGCTCTGAGAAGATCGAAGTCGATAGAGTCAGGGTGATCGAAATTATGCACCCTTTTCTGTTCCTCCGTGTAGTGACTCAGGTCCTTGTAATATGAGTCCTGAGGTATTACCACAACATTCTCCTTGAGTTGCTCGGTGATGGCCTTTACTACTGTAGTCTTTCCAGAGCCGGAGCCTCCGGCGATTCCTATTATCAACATCTCTGTCTATATTGAAATCCCCGGTCAGGCCGGGGATGACTATTAATATTCTGCGTTCTTTGGTGTACGTGGGAATGGAATCACGTCACGGATATTGCTCATACCTGTCACGAACAGGAGTAGACGCTCGAATCCGAGTCCGAATCCGCTATGAGGAGCAGATCCGAAACGGCGTGTATCAAGATACCACTCGAGTCCCTTGCGGCTCATACCAGTCCCTTCGATACGTGCCTCGAGTTTCTGGAGCGAAGATTCACGCTCAGAACCACCGATGATCTCACCGATCTTAGGGAAGAGGACGTCCATTGCGCGGACAGTCTTGCCGTCTTCATTCTGCTTCATGTAGAACGCCTTGATGTCCTTAGGATAGTCTGTGAGGATTACAGGCTTTTGGAAATGCTTCTCGACAAGATATCTTTCGTGCTCGCTCTGGAGGTCTGTACCCCAACTTACAGGATACTCCCATTCTACACCTGCAGCCTCAAGAATCTTGATACCCTCAGTATAGGTCAGACGTACGAACTCTGTGTCAGCAACGCCTTCGAGTCGTGCGAGGAGTTCGTTGTCAAACCTGTCGTTGAGGAACTTGATGTCATCGTAGCAGTTGTCAAGCGCATACTTGACGAGATATTTGATGAACTCCTCTGCAAGATCCATATTGTCCTTGATGTCATAGAATGCCATCTCAGGCTCGATCATCCAGAACTCTGCGAGGTGGCGAGGAGTATTTGAATTCTCTGCACGGAATGTCGGGCCGAATGTGTAGATCTCTCCAAGAGCAAGTGCACCAAGTTCTCCCTCCAACTGTCCGCTGACAGTAAGGCTTGTCTCCTTGCCGAAGAAATCCTTTGTATAATCGATGCCGCCCTTCTTGTTACGTGGGAGATTCTCCATGTCAAGAGTGGTCACGCGGAACATCTGTCCTGCTCCTTCACAGTCTGATGCAGTGATGAGCGGAGTGTGCATGTACACGAATCCCTTTTCATGGAAAAACTGGTGGATGGCGAATGCCATCTGGTTACGGATGCGGTAGATCGCTCCGAAAGTATTTGTCCTTGGGCGAAGGTGGGCCACTGTCCTGAGGAACTCAAAAGAAGTATCCTTCTTCTGAAGCGGATAACGCATAGGATCACATTCTCCGTATACCTCGATCTCAGTTGCCTGGATTTCAGTGGCCTGACCGCCACCCACGGATTCTACAAGCATACCCTTTACGGCTATGCACGCGCCTGTCGTTACCTTTGCAAGTGTTGCTTCGTTATCAGGAGTCTTGTCGACTACAATCTGGATATTATTAATGGTAGAACCATCATTGAGAGCGATGAACGCCACGTTCTTGTTACCTCTCTTTGTCCTTACCCATCCTTTGGCAAGAACCTCTTTTCCTGCTTCTGCTTTCAGCAGGTCCTTCACTTTGGTTCTGATTATTTTTTCCATTATCTTTTACTGATTTTACAAACTTTGCAAAGATAATCGTTTTGTCTTTATTTGCCTAAAATTTTGCCCTTAATATCGGTATTGTCCATGCGGCCAGCGAACTTTTCTGCACCCTTTCCGATTGCATATACAGGAACTGCTCCACCAGTGTGGTCTCCTGTTGTCCAAGCCACGCGGCCTTTTCTGTTGAGTTCAGCGTTTGCCTCTCTGTCGAGGTTGTTGCTCTGCTCGTTCTCGTTCCATGAATCCTCATATGCCTTCCAGTCTGCGCGACCCAATGCGATACCGCCGGTCTCGTGGTCTGCTGTTACGATGATGAGTGTTTCCTTTGGATGTGCGAGATAGAACTCATATGCCTTCTCGATAGCCTTGTCCATGTCGATTACACCCATTACTGTAGGCATAACCTTGTTTGAGTGTCCGCCCCAGTCGATCTCACCGCCTTCGATTGCCATGAAGAAAGGCTCCTTGTCTCCGAAGAGGTCGAGTGCTCCCTGAACCATCTCTGCAAGAGTTGCATCACCTTCTGGCTTGTTGCCTGTAGTGTCATAGTTCTTAGGCTCAGCATCCTTATTGTAGATCTGACCGAATACGATCTTGTCGTTGTTTGCAATACCTTCAGCGAGTTCTTCCTTGCCCCAGCATACGTTGTAGCCGTTTGCTTCGAGATATTCTGAGATATTTGGCTCTGGTTTCCATCTGCTTCCTGCGAAACTCATGAATCCTGCTCCAGCGAAATAATCGAATCCGCTCTCAGGAATCTCCTTGAGGATTTCATAGTTTGCGTGACGGCTCTTGTTATGTCCGTAAAAAGATGCAGGTGTTGCATGGTTTACCGGAACATTTGAAATGACAGCAACTTTGTAGTCATGTTCCTTCTTAAGTACTGCCGCTACACTTTCGAGCGGTTGCTCCTGAGGGTCTACACCAAGCCAACTGTTATTAGTCTTCGCTCCGCATGCAATTGCAGTACCTGCTGCTGAAGAGTCTGTCACGAGATTGTTTGCTGAATAGTTTGTTGCTGTACCGAATACAGGGAAGGTTGTGAAAAGGAGTTGTTCTCCGCCTAATTTGCCTTCCTTATAAGAAAGATATGATTCTGTAACATCAACATGTGATGTACCCATTCCGTCACCGATGAAGAGGAATACATACTTTGCAGGTGCGTCTGAGTTGGCGCAGCCTGAGAGAATGAACAGAGCGAAAAATGCGCTGATCATTGATACGATTTTCGAGCGTTTCATTGTTTTTGTGTTTTAATTGTGTTAGTTGTTTAAAACACAAATGTATATAAATTTCTTTTTTTTCAACTATGCATAAATTAAAAACGCAGCGCATTTGTTAAATGTGCTGCGTTTTTAAAAGTATTTGAACTAATTTTAGTTCTCGGCTGGTTTTCTTGCTGTGTACATAATCTTAAGCGCTGAACATTTACGGAGTTCCTGCTTAACATCTGTAACGATACCCATGCGAGTGTTCTCGTCAGCCTTGATGGCAACTGTCATGAATGACCTGTCTGCCTCTGAGAGTGCATCACGCTCTGCAGCGATGAAGTCACGGATCTCATCAACAGTCTTGAATGAGTCATTCAACTGGATACGTGAGTCGTTACCGTACTGTCCCTGGAGCGCGCGGATAGGAGCACCGATATTAATATATGAGGTGAGGTCCTTACGCTCAAGTTTAGCGATTTCTGAAGCCTCTGGGAGTCTTACGACTACCTTGCTCTCAGTTTCACGCATTGTGGTTGTCACCATAAAGAAGAACAACAGCATGAACACGATGTCGGAAAGTGATCCAGATGGTGGATTTGGCACTGTCCTTTTTTCTTTCTGTTTGAATTTTGACATATCGTTATTCTCCTTTATTATTTCTTGGATACATCCTTAGGCTCTGCCTCAGAAATGTTCTGAGGAACTGCCTTTCTCACGATTTCCTGCTCCTCCTCGTTACACTTTGCATATGTCTTTGCGAAGTTTGCCATTGCAAAGTCGTCACGAAGTTCATTTACAGCCTTAACGAGTTCATTCTGCACTGCCATATATGACTGGTAACTTGTACCGCGGTCGTTCTGCAGTGAGATTACTCCCTTTGAGACCATGCAAGGACCGAAGTTTTCGATTTCGATCTCCTCCTTTTCTGGAAGATTTGCATCGTTTGCAGGGTTTGTGAGGAATTCCTTGATCTTATCCTTAAGTTGGCTGACATCCATAGGCTCAGAACCAGCAAGAAGTCTGTCGGCAGAGTTGATTTTTACAACGATGATGTTGCGGCGATTTACCTTCTGGTCTTCTGCTTTCTGATTAGGGTCAGGCATAGGAGGCAGACGACGCTGCAGACCCTTGTCCTGATCCATGGTTGTAGTCATCAAGAAGAAGCAGAGCAGGATGAACGCCATATCCGCCGTTGAACTTGAATTGATTTCTGGTGTTTTTTTAGCCATGGCGTAAATTATTTACGTGTCGCGCCTACAATCCATCCCAC
>JAZRGY010000087.1:0-2710 GCA_045644485.1 Candidatus Cryptobacteroides sp.
TAAGGACCAGACTATCGTTCTCGACCTCGCTCTTGAGGGTGACAAGGTTTGGGAGCCAGGCAAGCACTACAAGTATTACCTGATCTTCGGTCTCGACGAGATTCTCATCCGCCCTGTAGTTGAACTTTGGGAGGATGCTCCTAACACTGAGGTTACTACCGAGCCAACCGAAGGAAAGGTCATCAGCGAGTCTCAGTTCGTATCAGCCGTTGCTGCTGGTGGCGTTGTAACTCTTGGTAGAAACCTCAATATTACACAGCCGATAGTAATCAACAAGGATGTCGTTATCAACCTCAACGGAAAGAATCTCTCTGCTGAGGATGTAGAGAAACTTTTCACAGTTACAAATGGTGCAAAGGTTACCATCGTCGGAGCAGGTGAGGTTTCGTCTCTTACTCACGGTGTCGGCACAGAGGCTGCCCCTGTTGCAGCAATCAATGTAGATAATGGTGAACTTATCCTTCAGGCAGGTGCCTCAATCGTGGCGACAGACGACAATGGCGGATATATAGACGCTATCCAGGTTGCCGAGAACGGTAAGTTGACCGGTGACAACAGCAGCATAAAGTCTGTTTCTAAGACTGGTATCACTGCTGGTGTAAGAAGTTACGGTCTTGTAGAACTCAATGAGTGCAGCGTATATGGTATCGCGGACCACACTGCTAACGCAGCGGGAAATGCAATAGCATCTACAGGTAGAGGCCTTGTTATCGAGGATGGCCAACTCGTGATGACAGATTGCTATGCTTTTGGAAGTTACAACGGTGCCCTTGTCAGAGGTGATGCAACTATCAATGGCGGTACTTACGAAGGTTATGGCGCTGGTGGATTCTATATCGCTTCAACCAACGAGAAGGTAGTCATCAAGAATGCTGAAATGCGTATGGCACAGATGCCTGACGGATTCGTAGCAGACGATGTTGCTGGTACAAACGGTGCAGGTCTATACATCGGTGTTGGCGCTAATAATGAGGTTTATGTCGATAACTGCGACATCTACGGAACTATGCAGCCAATCGTAATGAGAGATCCTTCATACAACCTTAATAACAAACTGTATATCAGTAATTCGAATATCAACCTGGACTACACTCACCGTGGAATCCGCAACGACGGTACTTCTTACGTATACTTCGGAGTAGGTAATAACTTTAATGAGAATGCTCTTGGTATCAAGCACAACTTCGAATACACTGACGCAGATTACAGTACAGTAAACTTCTAATTACGTGTATTGCTTAGACGAGGTAACCGCCATGTAGAGCAATAAGTCTAAGTCTGATTATATATGCTAGCCGCCATTACTGAGGAAGTACCCGGTAGTGGCGGCTAGTAGTTGGTAGTGGTGGCTAGTAGTTGGTAATGGCTGGCTATTACTTGCTATTAGCGGGTAGTGTCTAGGGATTCAAGTTCGCGACGCGCAAAATCGGGAATGGTTTTGCGCGTCGTGGTGTCAAAACAGGGGTTTGGGATTGGTTTCTGGACACGATGCGCAGAAATGCTCCTCGAATTGCGTTTCGAGGACCGCCTTTAAAGATTCCTCGACTCACTTCGTTCGCTCGGAATGACAAGAGTAGAGGTCGCTTGGAATGACAGGATTCTTAAGAAACAGAAAAAACAATAAAAAAAAGAAAAACTTACATATAAAAACGGAAAAATCTGAATCACGGTATTGTCTTGATGCAGTTTTTTTTGCACTTTTGCGGGAACAGATAAGGGGGAGGCTGCATAAAAATTATTGCCCGCGGTGGGCTATTTTTAATTTAAAATGTTATTTTTATGCAGTTGAAATTTAAGTATGCAGACCTGTTGGACGACATTGCGTTCAAACTGGTCTTTGGACAGGAATCCACAAAGAATGTAATGATTGAGTTCCTCAATCAAGTGATTACAGACAGGAAGATTGTAGATGTGGAGTTTGCGGATAAGGAGATACATCCTGACCTTCGTGATAAGAAGACATCGATTTATGATCTTCTGTGCAAGACTGATGACGGGTCAAGAGTTATAGTCGAGTTACAGAAAAGAAAGCAGGATAGTTATGCAGAACGAATGCTTTACTATTCGATGCAGCAGATTCTGAAGCAGGTGGAGGCTGGGGCAAGCAGTTTTGATTTCTGCCCGATATATGCTATCAGTATTATGGATTTCTGCCTTGACCAGAATAAAGACAATAATGAAGTCAAGACGGTATATAGATTGCTGGAAGAAAAGCATAAGACGCTCCTGACAGACCGGTTGACATATATCTTTATAGAACTTCCGAAGTTCACGAAGACAGTTGAGGAACTGGATGGAGATATATTGGAGGGTATGTATTTCTGTCTGAAGAACATGCCATATCTACAAGAAAGGCCAAATATCTTGAAACATGGGGTATTTGATACCATCTTCGAGATCAGCGAGTTGCTGGAGATGGATGAAGAAACACGCGAAAAAATACTAGATAATATGACAACGGAAAGAGACCTGAAAAATCAGTTTGATTATGCACGTAAGGAAGGACATGTTTTAGGCCTTGCTGAAGGTCGTGCTGAAGGTCTTGCAGAAGGTCGTGCTGAAGGACGTACCCAAGGACGTGCGGAAGTGGCCCTTAGGATGCTTGATTTCGGGATGGATATTAATCAGATTGCACAACTGACGAATCTCAGTGTTGAGGAGGTTTCTGCTCTTGCCGCTGGTCGTTAAGATATGATGTAAAACTCAGAGG
>JAZRGY010000088.1:0-1318 GCA_045644485.1 Candidatus Cryptobacteroides sp.
ATCCGACTTTATCATTGTCCTGACCGATGTCCCGACCGTTTGAACTGACGGATATTCTCCTCCAGAAGTTGCTCTTCTGAAGATGGGAGTGCCCATGAAAGGAAACGCTCTCGGATATAGTCTACCGCCTGCTGGGAAGGATGACACATGTCCTCTGCATAGAATCTGTAATCGCGCAGTTCATCCATCATGATCTCGTATGCCGGGAAGTAGTCCGCTTCGTCATATTCTTTAAGGAAATCATCTATACCCAGAAGAAGGGCCGCCTTGCTTATCTGGTTGCCGTGGGCTCCATCCTTGAAGTGACGGATCGGACTGACAGTGAAGATAAGTTGCTTTTTTTCTGAAGAACCATCCTTCGAGCATAGTTCTGAAATCCTTTTCAAGGCTTCTGTTACTTCGCGGGGAGATAGTCTTTCTCTGACAAATTCCGCTGCAGGTCTTTTGAGACAGTTTGAAACTACGCTACCGGAAGCGACATTCCGGAAACACCACGCTGTGCCTAGGGTTATTATGATCTTTCCGCAGCCGGAGAAGAACTCTCTTGCCTTGTCAAGCGCCTGGTTGGCATTTGACAGAAACTCTTCCTGTGATCCGCGGGCAAAAGAGGTGTGATGTGAGAATGAGCACCATCTCTGGTCTCCTGCACCGATCTGTATGCAGTCTTCTGGCCCGAACTTCCTGTCTGTGGTCAGCAGTACGATGCTTTGAAGTATGGAGATAGGGTTGTATAAAGTACCGAAAGGATTGACGCATACGTCAAATCCGAAGTCTGAAAGTTGTCTTCCGATGCTGTCGGAAAAGCAACTTCCGAGCATCAGTATCCTGTCATTGTAGGAGATGCCGACCTTACATTTTTCGTCGGCTACTTGAGTCTGCAGTTTCAACATGATGCAAATTTATCAAAAATACTTATCTTTGAAGGTTATTATCATGAAAATACCGATAATATGAAGAAGATATCTTTTTTATTTCTGGCATTTGCTGCTCTTGTTTCGTCCTGCTGTGGCCCTAAGGACGGTGAGTATACCTTCCGTATCCTCACGACAAATGACATTCATGGCCATTATTTCGATTCTCTGTACCTTTCGGACGCTACGACTCCTTCCATGATGTCTATAGCATGGCAGGTGGACAGTATACGTGTGGCGGACGGAGCCGAGAATGTGATCCTTATCGATGCCGGTGATTCGATGCATGGCGACAACGCTTCCTATTATTTCAATTATGTGGATACAGTTTCAAAACATGTGTTCGCCCGTATGCTTGAGTACCTGAAGTATGATGCATGGGTTCCCGGCAATCATGATATAGAGAC
>JAZRGY010000089.1:0-2755 GCA_045644485.1 Candidatus Cryptobacteroides sp.
TGGGTGATGGGCAATGATGTACTTAGCGTTTATGCTGATGAAGAACTGATTCTTCAGGTCCCTCTCCACTCCACTTATCCTAACCAGAAATTTGTTCTCCCGATAAATAAGTGCAGGAAACTGAAATTCGAAAGCAGCGGACAGAGTACGATGGATGTCGCGGCATTCGGAGTTGCCGATCTGGTAGTATATCGTGGCGAACCTGTTGAGAATGATCTCTTTGTTCATCCTGTTCCGGAATGTCCTGATGAGATAGATCTTATCGATTTGGGAGCCCCTTATATCCACTATGTGAGTTCATCGAGGGAGGGCGCCTTTGTAGATGGAACGTCTATGAAGAATTACTTCACAAGATATGACGGCAGCAGAATCTATAAAGGTTTTGTCCTTCAGACCAGCACGCATTTCTCACTCGACTTCGGTGCGCTTTCCGGTTCAGATGCCGTGGGTGCAGGTGCCATTGGTGCTGCGGCAGTAGGTGCCTCGTTTGTTGCGACAGGAGCAGCGGTTGGAGGTGCTATGGTAGGTACAACTCTAGCCCCTATAGCACCGCTTCTCATGCTGGCTGCAGGTGGAGAGGCTGTAGAGAATTCATGTGCGGCTTTCAATACTTATGGCCAGTACAATAGTGTTACGTTTACTGTCGAGTGTCTGAGAAAGGAAGGTGACACCCAACTTCTGGGACCGGATACCATGCAGCCTGATATAAGTGAACGTAAAGAGAGACTTCTGATAGGTTCAAACCTGAATGTTGTGGCAGAATTTGATGTATTTGAAGGTATGCAGCCGCAGACTGTCACAGTGCCGATCGAAGGATGCGAGCAATTGATGTTCTGGCTTTCAAATACCAATGGTACATCTGCAGCCTACGTCTTCCACGATATCAAGGTGTCAAAGAAAAAGAGTGAACTTGTTGTTCCGGAAGATATGCGTCCTGCTCTGACGGTCGTTACTGAGCCTGTCTGGACTGATCTTACTGTTCCTGAAGGCTGGGAGCATCCGGGAAAAACAGGGGTAAAGGTCATAGATGACTTCATCTGGGATGTCACTGATCTGTATGATGCGGTACAGGAGGCTCTTACGAAAAGGGCTCCGGGTTATAATGTATACACCTACTATCTTGAAACAGAGGCTGGTCAGATATGCAAGGCCGTGAAGTTGTTCACCAAAGGTGAGGAAGTGGCAAGCGGTTCGGATGGTTGGAGGATTCCATATACTCTCGGTGAATACAAATATGATTTCGATGACCTTGAATCAATGAGGGAGGATGTAGCAGACCTCTTGGTGCAACTACCTGCAGCAAATGTCGGTCTGGTCGAATTGGGTCTTGGAGCCATTTCTTTCGGTAAAGTCATGAAGACGGCAAACAAAATGCTTCTTGAACTGAGAAAGGTCATTAATGACATGTACCGATGTACACGAGAAAATGAAGCCTTCTTGATAACCCTGTTGAACTCTGCAGTCGATATAGACGGGCGCGTTTCGACAGAAAGAACCATATTCGCTCCGCTTCTTCCGGGTGAAACTCCTCCTTCAGGAGAGACCGCCAAAGTGCGTAACTTTTCAGAATGATAATTTATCTTGGATACAGGAAATATAATGAAACAATACTTCAATATAATCAAGATAGAGACATCCATGGATTCGGGAGTCGGCAACAGGCTCAAGTCTTGGGAACATGTTGATACTGATCTTCTGGTGCCGGGATATGCTTTTACTGTGTATGGCAGAGAATTGACTGTTGCATCGATAGATGAAGATGAAATGGTCTTTGACTATAGGGACCGTACATTCAGGATCAATCGTCATTGGCAGGTGCTCGGCACACCAGAATTTGACACCTCGAATGAAAGGATTTCCAAGCAGGCACGAAACGTATTCTTCTTCAGCAGAGACCGGAATATGGACTGCGAGTGGTCTGATGAATATGCTGCTGAATTGATCGACCAGATGAACAGGAATAATGAGGATGGAAATATCTGGAGGAATATTCCGCTGGTGCGTGAGTTCATCCACGAATTGAAGGATGTTGCGCCGTTCAGATCGGAGAATATCAATCCGGCCTATAAGGCCCACTGGATCGCGTGTATGCTGGAAAACGACTATGTTGACAAAAGAGAGACCCCACGTCTTTTCCAATCCTTATGCGAGTTGTACAGGCTGTACCGCGACTTTGAAGATTCATCAGACTTCGATGACTACCTTCAGGAACATTTCGACAGGAATTACTTCAGACAGGTGGATAAGTGGATATACAACTTTGCAATGATTGTTCGTGATCCGCATTGGGAGCATGCCCTGCAATGTTGGAACGGATTGGGCGGAATGCTCAAGGTAGATCCTGTGCAGGCAACGCCGGAATGGGAAGAGGTCATATATGAGGTTGAAAATGAAGTGGACGAGCAGTTGAAGGACGAGCCTCGCGGAATGGGATTCTGCCACATCTATTGGAGTACAAAGAGAGCCGCTCTCGCCCACAGAGGCATCGAGTGGAGAAGCCCGTCGGCTATGAATCCACGAGTTATGTTTGACTGATATGAATAAACCATAAGGCTATGAGAAAGTTTTACACCCTGGCCGGTATTCTCTCCGTTTCGGAGGAAGAAAAGGAATTGATCAGGCAGCAGGCCCTGGAAGGTGATCCAGTCGCCTGTTACAAGTTAGCGGAAATCCATCTGCATCTCCATGAGTGCGAAGATTATGTTGCATCGGCGCAAGAACTGCTGCAGAAAGCGAGTGAAGGTGGAGTGGCAGA
>JAZRGY010000090.1:0-18273 GCA_045644485.1 Candidatus Cryptobacteroides sp.
GGAATCACCGATCCTGATTTCAGATGGAAATATACATTAGATGCATCCCAGGTGAGGTCCTTGAATATTGTTTCAGATGCCAGACCATCAGCGCCAGGAGTTCCATCTTCACCGACAGCCTTGCCATATTCAGTCCATGTCCTGCCTCCATCAAGTGATAAGTACCACATCTCATCTTCAATCTTAAATTGCGGTGTCTTTCCAGAATCTCCCCATGCTCCATCGGCACCATCCTGACCATCCTGACCGTCCTGACCGTTCTGACCGTTCTTGCCGTCATATCCATTAGCCTGAACTTTATTGCCGTCTGAATCGAGAAGCCATGCTCCATCAACTAGCCAATACCAGTTTCCGTCAGAGTACTGTCTTACACCAATGACAGGGGAATTACCATTCTGTGCGTCCCGGCCATCAGTTCCATGACTGATAATGATATCCTCCCCTTTGAAGAACGATATTTTATATCCTGCTTCCTTCCCATTCTCTGTCAGAGCAGTTATATCTGTAATGTAATCATTATCCTGTAAAGCATCCACAATAGCCTTGAGCGATGTCAATTCACTGTTGAGACGACTGCTTATTTCATCGAGAAGATTGCTGACTTCATCCACCTCCTGACGCAGAGATTCGAACTCGTCAGCATATTTATCCGCGCAGCCCCACAGCATGAGCGTTGCGATAAAAAATGATATTACCTTATTCATATTAAATCATTTCAGAACATTTAGAACATAACTCCAAGACTTATGTTCACCTGTGACATTTTTACCTTATAATCATCATCTTTTTGATGATTGAGCAGGTCACCTTCATATCCAAGTCCGAAGATCAGATTATTGTAAATCAGTTTGGCACCCAACTGCCATCCAAGACCGAATCGGTTACAAGCATTACCACCCATATCTTCGTCCTTAAACAATGATTTTATCTCAGTTTTGCTGTTTTTCTTATCATTGACTGATGTCCACTCCGTATTCTTCTGCCTTCCTACCATATGCAGAAGCATATGCATACCCGCATATGGTATGAACGAAAGATTTGTCTGAGGAATCTTGAAAGAATACATTAGATTGACTGGAACTTTTGCAGTAAAATACGAGGTAAGCACTTTAAATCCCCCGGAATACATAGTTCCATTATAGTTCACATCATCCTGATCCTCGTTAATATGGAATGTATACTGTAATTTTATTCCGTACTGAAGATACAGAGGTTGAGCAGGATAAACGCTCAATATAGGTCTTGCCTGTGCAAAGTCCAATGAAAAGGCATTCATTCTGACAGTACGAGTATACTTGTCCATTATTTGATTCTGAAAGACAGGGCTGTAACTTATTTCAGCCATATTCATAACACCTTGTGCTTTTGCTATCTGCTTATTACGAAACGTTTTGGTCTGAGCAGACAAAACTGTACCAGAAACAGTCAGGATAGTTGCAAATGCAAGCAATAAAATAGCCTTCTTCATGATATTGTCATTTTTTATTTAATATTCTTCTTCCTGATTCAATCCATATGTCTTTATCAGTACTGATATTTCAGGATCGAGATTTCCCCTATGGACATACATAGGATTCTGTTTGCATGATTTCAGATAACATTCCACAGCACTCTGCTCATCTCCAGCCCTGGAGTACAGAATCGCAAGCAGATAATTTACCTGATCAGTCTTCTCCAATGTCTGAAGTATGGACATTGCGTTGATGTTTCTATCAAGTCCCACATAGGCAATGGCTGCATTGAAATCCTTGTATGGACCTAGCAGTTCTATTGCAGCCTGATAATCCATATCCCTCAAAGCGTGAACGCCTCGCATATATGTCGAGTCTATCACAGTCGTATGAACAGTGTCCTTGGTCATGCCCCTGCGATGGAGGTAGAAATTGAATTTCACGCAACGCAGACGAGGATATACTGTCTGTTTAAGATGACTGTAGTAAGGCATTCTCTGCATCTTCTTCTCCCTTGCGTCCAGGTCTGCCTCTTCACAAATCTCAAAAAATGATGTTTTTTCAAACTCATCCATGTCCTTGTCAGCACGGACCATATCATACAGATCGTCCCAATTTTCAGGTACACATCGAGGTGTGAACCTGATCGGTGCCTTCGGTTTCTTCTCTGAAACATAGGTCTCATCCAGGTTCAGTACGATTCCTCTGGCCTGTTCCAATGAATCCAGATAATCAGCCATATATGTGTTAAAGTATTGCGATACAGACTCCGAACGTCTCTGTGCCAAAGACTTATTTGCCATATACTGTCCTTCCGGAGATGCTGTTGCGCTTACTACGATTGAATCCAGATCAAAATCTTCATTATCAAGCAATGAAGCAAGCGTAGACTTGATCTTCTGGATCTCAATGTAATTATCAGCCATTTCAGGCTTAACATCAGACTTACCTTCCTCAAATTCTATCTTACATGAAGCATTGGCGGAAACGCTACGTTCGATTACAGTAGTCATGTATCTTTCTGTGTTGTCTGCAAATGCAGAAATCGAACTGATGTAGAATGTCAGAGGCGATGCAGCCGGCACCTGATATATCTTTTTATCCAGTTCATATATGTCACCAGACAGCACGATATCAACTTTACGTAACTTGGGTCTGGTGTTGATTGTCTGCACATAGTTGTATACAAAATCTCCCTTGGCATTGACGATCACGGTGTCCAGACGAATTCCTTCTGTCACTATCGGAGATTTTACATACTTCTCGTACATCTTTCCACGATTTGCTATGCGGCGTTCATTGCGAGACTTGGCTATCTGATTGGTATAATGCTCTACTGCCTCCCGGTGCGATACTCCATAGACTGAATTGAACTCTTCATCTGTGACGAATGTTGTATCGGTCTTAAATGCATATACTTCCGGAATATTGCGCTTAAGGAAGATCTCCAATTGCCTCACATTGATGAATTTGGTCGTATCTTCAACGATTTTCGCCAAAAATCTTTCATATTGCTGATATCCTCTTTTCTGGGCTTTTCTGTATCCTTCGCCAGTAATAATGACAGGGTCAAGCCTTACACTATCTTCCAGTACAAACATGTCTGGATAGAACCGCAACTGCCATTTGCTGTCCATCATAGACTCGGGAACAATCACCTGAAATGCAAGATCCACCTTACCCATTCTCTCGGCAACATTTCTGAAACGCGCTGTAACAGTAGCAGCATCGATAACGTCAGAAGCCACCATCTCACCTGTTTCCTCATCCTTTACCGCTTTCATAATAATAATTTCAGAACCATCCTCCTCAACAATTTTTAATGTATCACGAGTTATCGGAGCATCATTCTTAATCTGAGGGACAAAACTTTCCTGCTTAGCCAGATTTAACTGAACTGCAGGAGATTCACCCTTCCGGAGTTCAGTCAACTTCTTGTGAGTACCGCATGCCACGCACATTAATGCAGGTATAAGATAGACCAATGAACGTTTCACTCTAAATGTCATCATATTCATGCACCCTTTAGAAGACATACATCAATGAAACTGATATATCATCTAATGCAACAAAGCCTTTAGATCCTGTTTCACGTAACTGCATGCATTCCGTACAACAATAAAGATTATACTTGCTTTCAACTCCTCCCCACATTCCGGCACCAAACTCGATGTTGAAATTCTTGTGTATCATCAGAGTGTATCCCAGGGATAGGCCGCCACCTATTCTTGTTCCTTCTTCCAAAGCAGGCCGCCATATACCAGTCCTTGTATAATCTGAATATTGAGTTTTTGCTCCAACCCAAAGACCGGAAAATACGTACCAGACCCACCATCTTGCCCCTACAAATGCAGTGGTCTGATTGTTACGTACAGGTAGTCCCAATTCCTTTGAAGTGAACTTCCACGGATTAATACGCGCTCCAGCATGGACAGAAAAATGTTGCGATAAACCTACTCCGACTTCCAGATTGGCTGTACCATAGTTTGCCCATCCCAAAACATTCGTAGAAATGCCTGTCTTAACTTTTTGAGCATACATAGTCTGCGGTAAGATTACCATTATACACAGGACGACTATCTTAATCACATTCTTCATATCAGTCTTACTCTTTATATATCTTCACTAATTTCCGAAGTTCATATAGAATTTTCTCTCTGCCTTGACAGATTCATCCTCATCATAAATTGTAATCTTGACTTCATGAGATTTGCCATCCATGAACTCTGCTATATTCGAAAATCTAATGATATATGTATTTCGGATCGCATCAGTCACAGGGAGATTATGTAACGATACTCCTGAAAAACTATTATTGGCAATTAGTGTCGTTCCTCCTGTATAGTCTGACATACGCCATGGTTTCTCGCTGTAATTATCTGATTCAGATAAAGTGGTCGAACCACTATACACAGTATGAACAGTTCCTTTTGTAGTAGGCCAATTTGACTGTGAAGACAGATATTTAACTGAGAAACCGGACTTTCCATCCGGCTGATTATACTCATCAGTAAAGTTGACATAAATCCTATTCGCATCCTTCCTGAATGAAAAATAGGTGTCAGCATACCTCAAGGCAGCCATAGGACATTCTTCCTGTGAAGCCAGATCATAACTATACTTTTTCGACCGCAGCGAAGAAGCATCCGATCCACTAAAACCGACAGTTCTATCTGTGCCGGTAGTCCTGTTCAGATATTTGCTTAAATCAGTATATGATGTCATGTTCAATGCTCCGGTTATAAGACCATCGTAACCGACGCAACCGAACTTCATATCGAAGTTTTGCGTAAGAGACTGCGCCCATGAGACCAAATCTCTGGCAATAGCATCTGCTTCGTCATCCATACTACCTGAATTATCTACAAGAAAAACAACATCATTCTTGACTACGACATTCTCATCAACGTCATCGATAGTATTATAAACCTCAACGAATTTCGGACGGCAATCAATAGAAACCCATATGTTCTGGCCGGCTTCACCTGTTCCTATCAAGCGTAGCCATTCTTTAGAATCTTGGGATTGAATTCCTGTCATATCCAGTCTGACAACCACATCTTCCGGGGATCCACCCTTATTTTCAAGAGCATATGTAACGTTCGGAACACTTGTATTCGCTGTACCTATATCAGGATTCATCGTTGCATAAGCATCCTCGCCGAGATTATCTGTTCCGTTTTCCAATCGAAGCGTTTCTGTGTGGTCTTCAAGACATGACACAAGGCACATTGCAACTAGTATCAGCAGGCATCTGCTTGACTTATATATATTGGTAAACTTCATAACGTTATTTTATCAATTCGAATTCAACTCGTCTGTTCTGCTGTCTTCCCTCCGAAGTGCTGTTTGTTGCAAGAGGAAGTCTCTCTCCATAGTATGAGTACGATATATTATCTTTAGACACTCCCTTCTGTACCAAGTAATTAAGCACCGCCAGAGCCCTATCTTTAGATAGTTTCATATTGAACTTGTCAGAGCCCATGTCATCTGTATGGCCCTTTACCTCAACAGCCATATCTATTTCAATCAGAACATGAGCCAACTGATCGAGATAAGGTTTAGATTCTTCCTTGATAGTACTCTTTTCAAAATCAAAATTGATCTCATTGATAGCACATATAGTTTTGCCTTTGACGCTCTTTCCTTCTGCTATCATCTGTTTGATCTCATCCAGTGTATAACATGCCTTTTCCACTTGGACCTCCGGCTGCTCCAACACTTTCGGCTGCTCTATGATCTTATATACAACAGGGCTGACAGGAGCCTTCTTTCTCTTGAAGATATTCAAAGGAACAGATACAGATAATCTCACCTCCATTCCGGCATTCTTACGGACCCCTATAGGTGCACCACTTTCATTGTTAAGACTGACAGACTCACCGGCCTTTTCCTTTTTGCTATAAGTATCAGTTAAACCATATTCATAACCAGCCTCAAGACCCACATAGAATTTATATCCCATCACCGAAATCGGATATCTCACACCAGCACCTACCGCTACTGCAAAATATGCTGATGCCATATTGGCCTTTGTCAGTTCCATATCGTAGGTAAGTTCTTCTCCACAATATAACTGCTCTGACATCTTAAGATTTCCGCCAGTAGAAAATCCGACAACAGGAGCAGCAAAAACATAGGGTTTCCATAATGAGACTGTATTGAATTTATACAGAACAGGAGTACGGAAATCAAAATAACCAGAGTTCAGTGAATACGTTCCATGATAGGTTGACTGCACTCGTTCAATTGTCATCTTACCACCTCTGTTAAGAAATGCAAATTCCGGTCTGACAGAAAATTGAGAATTGATGTCATATTCTGCAAAAACACCAAACACGCCGGAATGAAGGAAGTCTCTATGAGGATAGGATGCTTTTGATAATCCAGGAAACCTCATCATATTGTTATGATATCCTCCGACAACACCCACATGCAGTTTATCAAACACATCTTTTGAATCGGCATGAAGATACGGTATCGCAAGAACTGACAGCAGAAATACTAAAAAGAACTTTTTCATAGTGTAATAATCATTTATAGCCTACTTGGGATTCTTCTTTTTATCTAGAAGGACAAGCCAAATGTCATACTTGATCCAGAATTCTTCTTCAAACCGATATTTAATGTAATATGTACGAAATCACATAACCTCACAGAAACTCTCCAAGTTGGAACAAAACGCTTTAGGTCCTTATCATCATTGAATTTGTATTCAGAGATTTTCTTGCTTCCATCATACACCACTGTACTTCCACCTACAAGCCAATTGAATGAAGGACCGGTATCCAGATCGAGGCCGTCAATAGGAGAAAAACCTACATATAACGGAATAAGCAGGCTATACGAAGTACTTGTGGTTTTATATGGATCCATCTTTGCTGTAGATTCTCCTATTGCGAATCCTAAACCTTGACCACAATAAAATTTATCAGTGAAATACTCGTCAAGCAACAAAAAAACGGATGCACCCCAAACAGACGTATTCTCCGGTTTTTCTTCCAATGAAAGATCATAACCCAGATTCCCACGCATTCTGAAGGATGGATTAATTGTACTTGTACCTGTACTTACAGATTGCTGGTCTTTATATGGTGCAGCCTTATATTTTTCATTCACAGTTGCTCTTGTATAAGTATTTTCCTCCGGAACTGTTACGGCCGCTTGCGGAACAGAGGCTGTCGATGCCGCAACTTTGGGTATCTGAAGTTCCATTCCGACGAAAACAAAACGTTCTGCCCTCGGATTCAAGGCGATGATATCCTTTGCTGTAATTCCATAATTTGCAGCAATAGATGCAATAGTTTCACCTTTTTTGACAACATGCTTAACAGTCTGTTGAGCATATGCCACACCACTAACCATCAACGACATGACAATCAGTAAAATTGTAAACAATCTTTTCATAAGTCTATTATTTAGTCTGAATTACAAGATATGACGATAAACTCCAGAACAATGAAGGGTCAGTAATCTTCAAAGTACAGGTTCCGTCAGGATTTCCTTCCATCAAGAAAGAATCTGCAGGCACAGATGACAGGATTTTTACTGTCGGACTGCTTATAATAATTTCCGTAAAGTTTCTTATATCAACTTCAACGAATTCATTTAACGGCAGGTTAGTCAGATCAACCTTAAACAAGCCTTTCAGAATTCCATAATTCTTCAGTTCCTTTTTAGATGCTATCCAGAAATAACCTCTATTGATATAGTCATTCTGAACCTGAAGAATCGTCTCCAGTTCTACAGTCTCTTCTGTCAGTTTAGAGATCTCGCCGGACATGGTATTAACCTGCTTCTCCAGAGTCTTTATCTTACGGGTCTTTGTGGTCAGTTCCTCCTTCAGTCCTATAATGTATTCTTCTTTATCATTCAACTGTGTCTTATAGTGATTCAGAAGTACTCTCATCTTATTTGTAGAATCCACCTTGATAGACAAGATCGAATCAAGTTGATTAATCCTATCTTTCTGTCTGGACAGCAACGCTTCAAACTCAGATATGTTATTCAGCATCTGGTAACGACTGTTTTTCACTCCATAGCCATCTTCAGTCAACAAAAGAATATCTTCTGAAACAGCGATAGAATCGATACTGACTGCCAATGCATCTATGAACTGATTCATATTCATCATGTCCTCTTCATAAATGGCATTGACATGGGACAAAGAGTCCAACTGCTGCTGGACATCCTGCAATCTTGATTTTGGTACGCAAGAAAAGAAAACTGTAAAACAGATAATTACAGCAGAAAATAGTTTTTTCATCTATATTCTTTCTGCCGTCAGACTCGCAGATACGGCTGCTAGATAAAAACAAAAAAAAGCGTGGGAGTCTGACTCGTCACTCGTCCCACACTCTGAGGCTCTGGCATTGCCCATTCCGTCGAAACGAGCAACGCAGAGGCCCACGCCGATATGAAATCAGAATACACCCTTCAATATGCTATTGAAGACTGTATTATTACCATACCAGATGGACATCTACCGTTGCCTTGTCTATGACGGATAATGAAACTGCCAGATTTCAGAATGTATAGAACAAAGCGTAAGTAAACGCCTTTCTTATATCATATCCCACCCCTTAACCCTATAGGCATCGGCGCAGGAAGTTCACAAAGATAACTATTTTACATGCAAACACAAAAGTTTTCCAAGGATATTGTAAATACCCCTTATCCCGATTCGATGAATCATACAATCTATAACCGACGATAGTCCAAAAACAGGAAAAAGACTAATTTCCCTTGAACAAGGTTCGGCACAGAGCCGGAACATCAGCAACCCTGACGACTTCAATACCGGATACATCCACTCCCTCCAGACTACTGAAACTTGAGACATATATCTTCTTGAAACCCAGACGGGCAGCCTCGATGACACGACGGTCCGTCTGTGCTACAGGACGCACCTCACCACTGAGTCCGATCTCGCCGGCAAAGCAGACATCGGAAGGTACGGCAAAATCGAAATTTGAAGACAGAACGGCGCTTATCACAGCCAGATCACATGCAGGATCGCTGACCTTCAGTCCACCGGCCATATTCAGGAAGACATCCTTTACGCTCAACTTGAAGCCCGCCCTTTTCTCCAGGACAGCAAGAAGCATGTTCAGGCGACGCACATCAAAGCCTGTCGCACTGCGCTGAGGGGTTCCATATGCAGCAGAACTCACCAAAGCCTGAACCTCGATCAGGAAAGGTCTGGTACCATCCAGCATGGCGCTTACAGCGACTCCGCTAAGTCCCTCCTCATGCATAGGGATCAGCATCTCGGAAGGATTGCTCACCTCCCTGAGACCCTTGCCTGTCATTTCGAAGACAGCAAGTTCCGATGTCGAACCGAATCGGTTCTTGATGCTGCGAAGAAGCCTGTAGGTACCCCTGTTGTCACCCTCGAACTGAAGCACCACATCTACGATATGCTCCAGAATCTTCGGACCAGCGATACTGCCCTCTTTCGTTATATGGCCGATCAGAATTACGGGAACACCTGTCTCCTTTGCAAAACGCAGGAGCATGGCGGCTGTCTCCTTGATCTGGGTAACAGAACCAGGAGATGATTCGACATTCTGCGAGAACATGGTCTGCACCGAATCCACCACCATCAGGTCCGGCATCATGGAACGAGCCTCAGCGATGATGTTTTCCATCAACGTCTCGCTGTATATGAAGCAGTTGGTATCATCTCCTCCGATACGGGCAGCACGTAACTTCACCTGCTTCGCGCTCTCTTCACCGGTCACATAAAGAGTCTTGAGATGGGAACAATGAAGCGGTATCTGAAGCGAAAGCGTAGACTTTCCGATTCCCGGTTCTCCTCCGATAAGGACCAGTGATCCTTCGACCAGACCGCCACCAAGAATGCGGTCCACTTCCCCATTGTTGAGAGACATGCGATGTTCTACGGATGAATCTATATTTGAGAGTGGCATCGGTTTCTGCCCGGAACCGGGAACTGTCGACACCGAAGACCCTCCAACCTTCTTCCCCGTCGCAACTGTTTCCTCCACCATCGTATTCCATTCTCCGCATGCCGGACATCTGCCCATCCATTTAGGACTCTCGTTTCCACATGACTTGCAGAACCAAACTGTCTTTGTCTTTACTGTCGCCATAATTCCTGTCCAAACTTTAAATCCATCCTTTAATCCCTCTCAAGTTCAAATACTTCCATGGAATGTATCCTGCCATCCTCTATCCTGAACCTCAAGGCCGTACGTACTATATGAAAACCCTGTATGCCGGCAGCACCAGGGTTGATCACCAGCATGCCGTTTCTACGTGGGTCGCGGACCACCTTGAGTATATGCGAATGGCCGCATACAAATATGTCAGGCCGGTACTTATCTATCAATGCCCTGGCACGTGGGTCGTATCGTCCAGGATATCCGCCCACATGGGTCATAAGGACCTTCATACCCTCGCACTCAAAAAAACGGTGAAGCGGATGGTCGAACCTCAGATCATGGTTGTCGCAGTTACCGGCCACACCCACCAGAGGTTTGAACCCGGATATTTCTGCCGCCAGTTCCATACCGCCGCCAAAGTCTCCGGCATGCCATATCTGGTCCACCGGATCAAGAAATTCCCTGAACCGGTCGTCAAAGACCCCATGAGTATCTGATATAAGTCCTATATACATATCCGCAAATTTAACATTTCATTTTGTCTTTCTGAACTAAGTGACGAATCTTTTATGTATGTTTGCAGCATCAAACCTCATATCATGGAACTTTTCTACTCTCGCGACATAGAAGGCGGCATATGCCGTCTGGATCAGGATGAATCCGGCCATTGCATCAAAGTGCTGAGACACCGCTCCTGTGACGAAATATCTGTCATCGACGGCTGTGGAACATTATACAGATGCAGGATTACCGTCGATAGCCCCAAGGGAGTGGAAGCCATGGTACTGTCATCGGAAGAAGACTGGGGAGGTCATCCATATCGTCTGCATATGGCAGTATGTCCGACAAAGAACAATGACAGATACGAATGGTTCGCTGAAAAAGCCTGCGAGATTGGCCTGGATGTGGTTTCACCGGTCATCGGAGAACATTCGGAAAGGAGGGTATTCAAGACAGCACGTCTGGAGAAGATACTTGTCAGCGCATCGAAACAGTCTCTCAAAGGCGCAGTACCTGCAGTCAACGAAGCCGTATCAGTAAAGGAATTCATTCAGAACGCCCCAAAAGACTCATTGAAACTGATTGCCTACTGCTTTGATGATGAGAATGTTCCTCGCAGAAGCATCAAGGAGGTCCTCTCAGAATACCAAGGAAAGGACATCATCATCATGATAGGTCCGGAAGGCGATTTTTCACACTCAGAAGCAGAACTGGCCCTCTCTCACGGATTCATTCCTGTTCACCTTGGAGACTCCCGTCTACGAACAGAGACGGCCGCTCTCACAGCCGTCTCTGCAGTATACTTCAATTATCTGTAATTACTTTCGGATGATCTCGATAGTGTAGTCCAGACCTACCTTTATGATGGATGAAGATTGTCCGGTTGCTCCTTTCTCCAAGGCAGGGTCGACAACATAGTCCACAGCATCAAGGATTTCCTGCGATATCTCCGAATATTTCTTAGGAGTAGGCCCGCCTGAAATATTTGCCGAAGTAGACACCAACGGCCTGCCCAACTTCGCGACAAGTTGCTGGCAGAAATCCATCATCGGTATCCTGATGCCTACTGTTCCGTCCTCGGCAACTGTGTTGAATGCCAGACAACGACGATCCGCCTTAGTATCTTCAGCAGAACCGACTACGGCTCCCGGATAAATTATGGTCATCGGCTTGTCATTGACCTCCACAAGTTGGACAGCCATCTCCGGGACCTCCTTGACATACCTGCATATCATATCCATATCGCTGGCAAGCAGAACAAGAGACTTGCTATCCGCGCGTTTCTTTATTTCATAGACCTTTGCAACAGCCGCAGGATCTGTAGCGTCACATCCGATTCCCCACACGGTATCGGTAGGATAGAGAATAATGCCGCCACTGCGCAGCACCTCCAGTGCTTTCTGTATTTCCATATCTGCAATCTTTATTAATTGATCCGGTCATCACGAAGACTCCGGATGCATCATAGTTCTATTTCTGTAATTACTGGATAATGATCCGAATACGGGACTCTAGGAATCTCGTGTGAGACCGCCTTAAACCGTTCCGGGAACAGGATATAATCAATTCTCAAGACAGGCCACAAAGATGCGAAGGTCGCTCCGAAACCGTCTCCAGCCTCAACAAAGGCATCCTTACGTCCTCTCGTCATACGGTAATACGTGTATGACATAGGATTGTCATTGAAATCTCCGCAGACAAATGACTCCAGACGAGAGTTTTCTATATCGGAAAAAACCTGATCCACCTGCTTAGGACGACGGGTTATCGACCTCTTCATCTTGTTACCGGTCTCGGAGAACACCCCACTCTCCTTACGTGTCATGGCACGTAGAAGACCAGACATTGATATATTGTAACTCTCGAAATGACAGTTATATACCCTGAAATCTCGACCATGAAGGCTATAGTCCGTATAGATGGCCAGATTTGCGCTTTCATCGAACTTTATCACCCCTTTGCCACGTGCAGGTATGCGGCTCAGAGTCACATTGCCGAAGGCTCCGTTTCCGGTCGGGAAAAGATAGTATTCAGCCTTATAATCACTCATACGCTTCTTAAGAAGAGAGCGTATGTTGTCGACATCCGAGGTATGAAATTCCTGCAGACAGATTATGTCCGGATCCTGCTCCAGAATAAATGCGAACACAGAATCCGCACAATCGGAACGGGAAGAAAAGTCTCCCTGGTCAAGAGCGAAGCGGCCTACATTATAAGACACGACTTTGATGGTATTTCCTGTATGAGACATTCTCGCTATACGGTCCTCGTCCGAATCGACCTGCACATACCTGCCGACAAAGAAGAAGGCCGGCAAAAGAGCCATAAGAGGAATCATGAAGGACTTCGACCTGCGTTTCAATGCCCATAGGAGAAGCATGAGGTTCAAAACTGAAAGAGGAATGAAGAATATTCCTACAAGGGAGATGAACCAGACCTTGGCAGGATTGACCACAATGGACGCATATGACAGGATGAGGAATCCTGCCACAATAAGCATCAACACGCGTGATGTCAATCCGAAAAACCTGTTTCTGGCCATCTTGTCTGACTTAATAATCCCTTCCGTAAAGAGTACGTTTCTTCTTCCAATATTGGATCAGCAGGTATCCGAAGATCAGGCCTCCAAGATGGGCAAAATGCGCTATTCCTCCGCCCACTCCGGTAATTCCGGTAAGAAGTTCGATACCTCCGAATATGAGAACGAACCACTTTGCCTTCATCGATACAGGAGGAAAGATCAGAGAGAGCATCGCATCGGGATAAAGCATTGCGAATCCCATGAGGACGCCATAGATGGCACCGGATGCACCCACTGTAGGAGTCATCTTCAAGGCATATATCTTTGACTGTGCCGCCAATGAACCTTCCGCTACCTGTCCCATCCAATGGTGCATCTGTATCCACTCCACGCCGGTATGGATCAAGGCCGCACCAAGGCCGGTCACAAAATAAAATATAAGGAACTTCTTCGCCCCCCATCTTTCCTCAAGCACACGTCCGAAGAAATAGAGGGTATACATATTGAAGAAGAGATGCCAGAATCCACCATGCATGAACATATGGGTCACCGGCTGCCATATGTGGAAAAACGGTGAAGTCGGATAGAAAAGCGCAAACTTCTCATACATCATATTCTCGTTCAAGGATGTCATTATCATCACGAGAACATTTATTATGATGATATTCTTTGTCGCAGTAGGGATGTTGCTTAGGAAGCCTCCCCTGTTGTATGAATAATAACTCATCAGGCTTAGAATCTTTTGTCGATTTCATCGACAGGAATTATGCTTATTATACGTTTGCCCGTACTGGTGAACTCAGCGTTCGAGCAGGACAGGAGTCTGTCAATCAACCTCTGTGCCTCTACTGGATTTGTGACAGGATCACACTTGATGGCACCCAACATTGCAAAACGGGATGCCATATTGGCAGTCATCATTTCAGGAAGAGCACTATGATCGTCTGCAAGTATTATACGCAGGTCTGCCACCATGGACTCAACCTTTCCAGGCTCTGCACTATATCCTTCAGGAACTCCGTTTACCACGATAGTATCCGTCCCGAACGGTGCGATATCGAATCCCAGACTCTCAAGCATCGGTGCATATTCGCTGAAAAGGCACATATTTTCAACGCCCACCTGCACTGTCACAGGGAAGAGCGCGGTCTGCGTCACATGGGTATTCCTGGACATCGCTTCAAGGAAACGTTCATACAGGATGCGCTCCATGGCCCTGTGTACATTCACAGTCATGAGACCGCTTCCCGCTGCAGTCATTATATATTTTCCACCAAGGATGAGGACAGATTTCGAAGGAGCGATCTTATCCTCGAAAAGTTTGCCGTAATCTTCCCGTCTTTCGACGAATGCACCGCTTCCATGACCATATCCGCCTGCAAACCTTGCACCCACGGAACCGGTAGAGCGCGCTTCATCAAATCCGGCACCGGCCTCAGACCAGTCATTACCGAAAATCTGGTCATCATTCTTTCCTCCAAATGAAGGAATACCGGAGGCGAATGAGTTAGAAAAAGGAGAATCTACTGATGCAAAGCCGTCATTGTCAAAAGGATTGTATGTCGGATCCAGATCCGGCTGAGGTTCACTTACCTGGTGGGACTCATAGAAATTCTTTCCGAATGCAGGAATCTCCGGCACCCCCTCACGATCAAAATCAATGCTGTCTCCGAAGGAATTCTTGCCAAGGGATTCCTTTATGCAGGCAAAAAGAGTCTGGAAAAGAACACTGTCGTCCTCGAACTTTATCTCTGTCTTTGTAGGATGGATGTTCACGTCGACGGACTGAGGGTCGACCTCCAGGTAAATGAAATACGGAGGAGTGGTTCCTTCCGGAATAAGGTTCTCATATGCCTTCATCACAGCCTTATGCAGATACGGGCTCTTGAAGAAACGGCCGTTGACGAAGAAATACTGGTTACCCAGTCCCTTTTTTGCAGCATCCGGACGACCCACGAAACCTGATATCATGGCTATGGAGGTATCAGCCTTTATGTCCACCACATCATTGGCAACAGCCCCAAGCACATCCTGAATCCTGAATTTCAAGGATTTTGCCGGTCTGAGGACAAACACATCCCTACCGTTATGTGTAAGCGTAAAACCTATATCCGGACGAGTCAGAGCGACTCTAGTGAACTCTGAAACGATGTGCTTGAACTCCACATTGTCTGATTTGAGGAATTTTCTACGGGCCGGAACATTGTAGAAAAGATTGCGTACACAGAAGTTAGCACCTCTTGAGACGGCAGCCTCATTAGTAGCGAGATGCTGGGAATCAGCAAATTCCACCTGACATCCGACCTCATCCTCCTCCCTTCTGGTCTTAAGGGTAACTTCCGCCACCGCTGCAATCGAAGCCAAGGCTTCACCACGGAATCCAAAAGTAAGGATACGTTGCAGATCCTCCGCTGTCTGAAGTTTTGAGGTAGCATGGCGTTCGAAACAAAGCACAGCCTGATCAGGTGACATACCACATCCGTTGTCAATGACCTGAATCAGGGTCCTTCCGGCATCCTGAATCACGACAGTGACCTGATCGGCTCCTGCATCCACAGCATTCTCCATAAGTTCCTTCACTACGGACGCAGGTCTCTGCACGACCTCTCCCGCAGCAATCATGTTCGCTATGTTGCTTGGCAATATCCTTATATCCATACTACTTTCCTAAAGAGTCGATAAGGAGTGGGAAATACTTGAAGATAAGGTAAACGACAGCAAAGAGAAGGACCATAGTCACCATTCCTATAGCCTTCTGATTACGACTCACCTCCTTGGTTCTCTGATAGTTACCGTCACGGAAACTTCCCTTCACATGCTGTCCGGGAACATACTTGGTTTCCTTAGGCTTTGTGAAGTCTCCATATTTCTTTCTTCTTTCCTCTGCCTCAGGATCATAGAATCGAGGCTTGTAACTGAACTTACGGACTTCCTGAGTTCCGAAAAAGTTAAAACTGAATCCCATATCGTTTCTTTAAATTATCTGTACTTCTGTCCGGATTCCTGTATCTTTCCGGACGAGGCTCATACGCTGACACCAATTATAAGTGTTAACCGACAAATTTACGTTTTTTTATTTATATTCGCAGAGATTTAAACACTAGATGATACAATTATGGATTTAAGAATAGGTAACGGATATGATGTACATGCCCTGGCTCCTGACCTGCCTCTATGGCTCGGGGGCGTGCTTGTGGAAAGTCCTGTAGGATGCATCGCCCATTCGGACGGAGATGTGGCTATACATGCACTCTGCGACGCCCTGCTTGGAGCGCTGGCTCTAGGAGATATCGGCAAACATTTCCCGGACACATCCGACGAATTCAAGGGAATTGACAGCAAGATTCTGCTGGGCAGAGTTATGGAACTTATCGAAGCAGAAGGCTGGCATGTCATAAACTGTGACATCACCATAGCGATGCAACGCCCGAAACTGGCTCCTTACATCATACCTATGCGCGAATGCCTCGCTAAAATAATGGAAATATCGCCTGCACGCGTATCCGTAAAGGCTACCACCACAGAAAAACTCGGTTTCGTAGGACGCGGAGAAGGTTGTGAGGTCTATGCCGTGGTCTTGTTGGGAAAGGACTGACACGTCATCTGACAGAAGCGAATGCCGCACTCTTTACAGATAAACTACTACAGATCAACTATTTAAGCACTTAAGGGTCGTCATTTTGGACGACCCATAAATTCATAACACAATGATTATAAGCAACTTAAACGCTAGGACATTCGGATATTTATTAACGATTTTAATTACAAGCATTGCATGCAGCGGAAGTAAGGATGGATTTACAGCAGAGGAAGCAGATCTGATACATAGATATGAAGCAGGTACAGAGTCTGCAGTGCCTGAAGGAACAATGCGCGTCCTGACAGTCAACGATCCTGCAGACCTTGAGGTGCTACGCGCCAAATCTACCGACCTGCAGAAGGAAGCCCTTGTGTCTTCGGATTATGAAACCTTAGCAAAACTTATGGTCGCTACAGTAACCCACCCTTCTCAGGACGGAGTAGGAATTGCAGGGCCACAGGTCGGTCTGAACCGCAGGGTTGTCGCTGTCCAGAGATTCGACAAGGAAGGCGAGCCATTCGAAGTCTATCCCAATATCCGCATCGTATGGGCATCCGATTCATTGGCCGCAGGACCTGAAGGATGTCTCTCAGTACCAGACAGACGTGAGGATGTACTCAGATCCACAAAGATCGTTATCGAATATGCCGACATGGGTTCATTGACAGAAGATAGCACCCTCGTTCCTACAGTCCGTGACACGGTAAGCGGCTTCACTGCAGTCATATTCCAGCATGAAATCGACCACCTCGACGGAGTTCTGTACATAGACAGACTATAAGTTCATGGAAAATGACAGTCAAAAGGTCTTTCAAAAGAATAAAAGTAGTGTTTTTATTATTTTGATCTGTAATTTTTGTTAAAAAGTTTTGCATTTTAACAAAACATTTGTACTTTTGCAGTCCCAAATTCAAAGGGAAGCCAAATTGAGATATGGTGTAATGGTAGCACTACAGATTCTGGCTCTGTCAGTGAGGGTTCGAGTCCTTCTATCTCAACAAAGTTCTTAAAAACATTATGGCGGGATAGCTCAGCTGGTTAGAGCGCATGATTCATAATCATGAGGTCCGCAGTTCAATCCTGCGTCCCGCTACTTGAAAATCAAGCACTTACGAAACTTTCGTGAGTGCTTTTTTGATTCTAAGGAACTTTAGGGGAACTTGAAAATCTGGAATTTTGTTTGGTTTTCAGTAATTCCATATAATTGACTAAGCCTAAGCAAACTTGAAGTATATTTACGTATCAAAGCATAGAATTTTGGTGAGAATCATTTCTTTATGTAAATTTGACAAGGAAAGGACAACACGACATAGCATGGAGAAGTTCAAAAAGGAATTTGCAGAATACTTAGCAAAAACATTCATATTAAGCAATGCACCAAAAGAGGTAAGTGATAAACTATGGATAGAACTCAACAATCTGGTCCTGCCCAATATACCACAGAATTTATTTCGCTTTCGAGGCTGTTCCAAATATAGTTTTGCCGACTTCAAAAACGGCAAAATAACAACTTGCGTTGCAGACAGATTTCCAGACGAGTACGACTCTATGGTATATGTAAATAAGGAATACATCAAAAACACCATTTTCAGT
>JAZRGY010000091.1:0-18386 GCA_045644485.1 Candidatus Cryptobacteroides sp.
AGACGGGCGACCCGCGGAGGGCGAGTTCGTTTCTCTTTTGTATCCTAGTCTTCGCTTATCGTCATATTGATGTTAAGTTTCCTGAGTGTGACCAGAAATGTCCGGAGTTCCTCTTCGCTGATGTTTTCCAGCATCTGGTCCAGAATGGATATACCTTTCTGTTTTGCTCCCGGTTTCAATTGATTTGCCTTATCTGTGAGAACCAGGGTATTTGCCCTTCGGTCATGTATGTTCTGCTTTCTGACAACGAAGCCCTTGCGTTCAATGGCATCCACCAGTTTCGTCACGGAGTTCTTGTCTTTCTGCAACTGGTCGGCCAACTGCTGCTGTGTCATTTCACCTTGATTCCATAAAAGATCTATGAGCATGAACTGTTCCGGGGTCAGCGGAACATCCATCTGTCGAAGTTTTACTGCCAGGAACTGCTTGAGTTTGCATCCTGTAAGATTAAGTTCTACGGCTATTTCTTTGGATAGTAGCATGGGGTATAGTATAAAGTCGTACAAATTTACGCAATCATAATGAAATATGAAACATCTGTTTGATGTTTGCTCTTGGATTCCTCTGACTTAATTGTCTTTTCAAAGGAAAATTTTATTAATTTTGCGACCTTTGTTTAAGTGATGGGACTCATAAGGACATATTCGGCATCGTTGCTTCTGGTGCTTTTCTGCTGTTACTACTCAGGTATCAGCATGTTCTCACATGTCCATATCGTAAACGGCTCATCAATAGTCCACTCCCATCTTGGAGGCGGAGCAGACCATGATCATAGTGATTCTCAGTATGCTGTAATCGATATTCTCTCGAATTTTCAGTCGGAATCTGCTGTAGATTCGTGCAGCGTCGGTCTGCCATTTTTCCTGTTGTCGGAATCTCATACCGGATATGAATGCCCTGACTGTCTGGATAACGGACATCCGGTACATTCGCTTCGCGGTCCTCCGTTTTATCTATCATAGACCGGACACGTCCTTTCTGGACGTGATGTACTGTCTCTGTTTGTGACAGTACACTAAATCAATGATTCAAAAGACAACTTATTAACCCCAGAAGATGAAAAGATTTTTTTCTGTTTTGGCGGCGGCATTATGTATTGTGCTGTCTGCCGGAGCAAATGATACTGATGCCCATATTCATGGACATGTAATAGATAAGAGTACAGGAGAGCACCTGCCTTATATCGTGGTGATGTTGAAAGGAACCACAATCGGAGTCGCTACGGAAAATACCGGACACTATATGATCAGAAATGCCCCGGAGGGTGTTTTTACCGTTGAGGTTTCTGCAGTGGGATACAAGACCCAGAGCCGTGAAATAACCATACGGAAAGGACAGTCCTATGAAGTTAACTTTGTATTGGAAGAGGACCATGTGCAGATAGACGGAGTCATAGTTTCTGCGACAAGAAGCGAGACGACGAGAAGGATGTCTCCGACGCTTGTGAATGTAGTCGGTATGGATATATATAATAAGACAAATTGTACTACAGTTGCACAGGGGCTGGCATTTCAGCCTGGTGTGAGGGTTGAGAACAATTGCCAGAACTGTGGCTTCCAGCAGATCAGGATAAACGGTCTGGACGGCCAATATACGCAGATCCTTATAGATTCCCGTCCTATTTTCAGTGCTTTGGCCGGTGTGTATGGTATAGAACAACTTCCGGCGAATATGGTTGACAGGGTGGAGGTCATGAGAGGAGGAGGTTCTGCTCTTTTCGGTTCTTCTGCAATTGCAGGTACCATAAACATAATCACGAAAGAACCTGTAAGGAATTCCTCTTCCATCTCGCATACCACCACTCTCATCGGAGGCTCTTCTGCCTTGCATAATACCACAGATATCAATGCATCCATAGTCTCAGAAGATAATAAGTTAGGTCTTGCTGTCTTCGGTCAGAATACGTCTAAAGATGCCTTTGATGCAAATGGAGACGGATTTACCGAACTGTCCCGTATCTCAGGACAGACAGTAGGCTTCAGAGGCTATATAAAGACAGGACTCTATTCTAAGATTACTGCGGAGTACCATCATCTGCAGGAGTTCCGTAGAGGAGGTGACAATATCGATCTTCCTCCTCATGAGGCAATGATTGCCGAGCAGACGAAGCATGGAATCAATACAGGTGGCTTGAAGTTCGACTGGTTCTCAAAGGATCAGAAGCATAGGCTGAATGTTTTTGCATCGCTTCAGCATATCGACAGAGACAGTTATTATGGAGCAGGTCAGGATCCGAATGCATATGGAAAGACCACGGACCTGACATGGGTCGCAGGGTCGCAGTATGTCTATAAAGCGGAGCGTTGCCTTTTCATGCCGTCCGATCTTACCGTAGGTCTTGAATATAATGAGGATTATCTCAAGGACAATATGTGGGGATATGGAAGGACGACGGATCAGACTGTAAGGATAGTCAGTGCGTATGCGCAGAATGAGTGGAAGAACGACAGGTGGGGAATCCTGATAGGAGGCCGTCTGGACAAGCATAATCTGATCAAAGACCTCATTTTCAGCCCTCGTGCCAACCTTCGCTATAATCCGACAGAAAATATAAATCTGAGGGCAAGTTATTCCTATGGTTTCAGAGCACCTCAGGCTTTTGATGAAGACCTTCATATCGATAATGTAGGAGGAACAGTCTCCATGATAAGGCTTTCTGAAGACTTAGGTGTGGAAAAATCCCAAAGTGTCAGTGTTTCTGCAGATATTTATCACAGTTGGGGTGACTGGCAGGCAAATGTTCTCGCAGAAGGCTTCTTTACGGATCTCAGTGATGTCTTTGCTCTTAGAGAACTTGGATTCAATGAGGAGGGAGTACTGATCAAGGAAAGGCACAATGAGTCTGGAGCGAGAGTCTTTGGTGGAAATCTTGAGGGAAAACTGGCATGGAGGGACGTTTTTCAGATCCAACTTGGTGTGACAGCACAGAGTTCCAAGTATAAGGAGGCAAGGTCTTGGAGTGAAGATGTGGAAGCGACAAGAAGGATGTTCAGGACCCCTGATTTCCACGGATATCTTACTGCTTCCTACAATCCTGTGGAGCAGTTGAGTATTTCTGTGACAGGAGCCTATACAGGCAGCATGCTGGTAGAGCATCATGCTGGTATGATATCACATAACGAGACTGTAGAAACCCCTGATTTTTGGGATATGGGACTCAAGGCTGCCTATGATTTCAAGGTATACAAGAGTTTCTCTCTTCAGGTCAATGCCGGTGTTCAGAATCTCTTGAATTCATTCCAGAAAGACTTTGATACAGGTGCAGACAGAGACTCCGGCTATATCTATGGCCCGACTCTTCCGAGGACTGTCTTCTTCGGTATAAAACTGATCTATTGATCTGTGGTATGGTTTCTGAAATGTCCGTCGTGGCGTCTGGAACAGACGTCGCAACGGACATTAACATTTAGATACGTGAAACCATGAACACAGGTAATTCATTATTGTGCTTCTTTGCCGGAGTTGCGGCAGGAGCAGTTGCGGCAATCTTCCTTGCTCCGGATTCCGGAGAAAATACCCGTGCCAGAATCAGGCAGGGTGCTGCTGACATTGCAGGAAAGGCCAAGAGCAAGATCTCGGAAGGCTTGGGAATGTTGGAGGATGCTTTGGAAGAGAAATAGATGGAAGAGGGTTACAATCCATTGAAAGGTCTGTCCTCGGTGCTGGAGGAATACTTCAGTATGAGGACGGACGATTTAAAGAAGAGCATAATAGCAGGACTTTCCATAGGTTTCAGCAGGACTCTTTCCGTGCTTGCCATGCTGATGCTTCTGATGATAGTTCTTGCAGTCTTTGCAGTAGGTTTCATAATGCTCCTCGGAGATGCGATAGGTAACTGGGGTGGCGCCGCCTTTATTGTCGGAGGGGTCTGTCTTGTCGGTCTCGCTATACTTTTTCTTCTGAGAAAGAGACTGTTTCTCGGCATGTTTACAGATCTTTTTACCGGTATTGTGGAAACTGGCTCCTCTGTTTCCGATAATTGGAAACCACTTGCCTTGCTTATCATCCGCTATTTCCGTAGCCGTCTGGATGGTAAGATATGATGTCTGCCTAAATAATTGTTCGTCGTGTGGAAATTATTGATTAAATTTGTACGATTTGGACAATATGGCAGAAACAGGTACATATATGATACCGACCTCGGTCAAGGAGGTCAAGGCATTGGGCTGGGATTACATCGATGTGATCCTGTTCACTGGTGATGCTTTCATCGACCATCCGTCTTTCGGTACGGCCGTGATTGCGAGGTGGCTTCAGAAGCATGGATATCGGGTGGCTGTCGTGCCACAGCCGAACTGGAGGGACGATCTCAGGGATTTCCGCAAACTTGGTGCGCCGCGACTTTATTTCGGAGTGAATAGTGGTGCGATGGACTCTATGGTGAATCATTACACTGCTGCAAAGCGTCTTAGAAGTGATGATGCCTATACTCCTGAAGGCAAGGCCGGTCAGAGACCTGATTATGCCGTTACGGTCTATACCAGGATCTTGAAGCAGATATATCCTGATATTCCGGTTGTGATCGGCGGAATAGAAGCATCCTTGAGACGTGTCACCCATTATGACTATTGGCAGGATACCCTGAAACCTTCCATTCTTGTGGACAGTGGGGCGGACTGGCTTTGTTACGGAATGGGGGAGAGGACGATGATTGAGTTTACAAAGGCGATTGAGGCTGGTCGTAATGTCAGTGATATCAGGAAGATTCCTCAGTTAGGCTTCTATATGGACGGACGTTGCAGGGCTAAGGATGCTGTGATACTGAACTCTTATGAAAGATGCTGCAAGGATAAGATTGCCTTTGCTGAGAATTTCCATGTCATAGAGACCTATGCCAATATGCTCCAGCCTCCTGTGCTTGTCGAACCTGTGGGAGGCGGTTATGTGCAGATCAATCCTACCTGGCCTCCGGCGACCCAGCAGGAGATGGACTCATTCTGGGACCTTCCTTTCACGAAACTTCCGCATCCGAGATACAAAGGCAAGCATATCCCTGCCTTTGAGATGATAAAATTCTCGATAAACACCCACAGAGGATGTTTCGGAGGCTGTAATTTCTGTACGATAGCGGCACATCAGGGTAAATTTATCCAGTCTCGCAGCGAGGAATCCATAATCAAGGAAATCAAGGCTTTGAACGCTCTGCCTGGTTTTGCCGGCAATATTTCCGACGTGGGCGCACCTACTGCAAATATGTATGGAATGCGCGGAAAGAATGCGGAATTGTGTGCGAAATGCCGCCGCAAGTCATGCCTTTTCCCGAGTCCTTGCAAGAATATGGACCGGTCGCACGAGCGACTGCTCAAACTATATGACCGTATCGCTTCTGTCAAGGGCATAAGACATGCTTATATAGGCAGCGGCATCCGTTATGACCTTTTCCTCGATGAGAAAGGTTATGTCGATGAGACCTCCTATCCATACCTCAAGGAATTGATTCTGGAGCATACCTCAGGCCGTTTGAAGGTGGCTCCCGAACATACGGAAGACAGTGTCCTCAAACTCATGGCCAAGCCTTCGTTCGCCTTGTTCGAGCGTCTGCGTGTGGAGTTCGACAGGATTGTCGCTTCGAGCGGCAGGAAGTGTGAACTTGTACCGTACTTTATTTCAGGCCATCCTGGCTGCGGTATGAGGGAGATGCAGCGTCTTGCCCGCAAACCGGCCTTGCAGGGCCTGTATATGGACCAGGTCCAGGATTTTACCCCTACACCCATGACGACTTCTTCGGTTATGTATTATACGGGACTGGACCCGAAAAACCTTGAGAAGGTCTTTGTAGAAAGGGATATAGAGAGGAAGAAAGAGCAGAAATCCTTCTTCTTCAGACGTGGAAAGAAATAAAATCATCAAATATATGAAACAGTATATCGAAACTAATAAGGAGAGGTTCTTTGAAGAACTCTTCTCGCTCCTCAGGATTCCGTCGGTGAGTTCTCTCGAGCAGCACAAACCGGACATGCAGCGTTGTGCGGAGAGGCTGGTGGAACTCCTTCTTGAGGCAGGTGCCGATGAGGCAGCCGTATATCCTACAACAGGACATCCTGTGGTTTTCGGACAGAAGATGGTGGATCCGTCTCTTCCTACAGTCCTTGTTTATGGTCATTATGACGTCCAGCCTGTCGATCCGATCGGGCTTTGGCACTCAGATCCTTTCGAGCCGGAGATCCGTGACGGAGCGATCTATGCGCGTGGTGCAAATGATGATAAGGGACAGTTGTTCATGCACATCAAGGCTTTCGAATTCATGGTTCGTGAGGCAGGCCTGAAGCATAATGTTAAGTTCATCCTCGAAGGTGAAGAGGAGATCGGAAGTCCGTCACTTGCGGCTTGGGCAAAGGAAAACAAGGACATGCTCAAGGCGGATATCATACTTGTGTCTGATACCACCATGATATCGGAGTCAGTACCTTCGATCAACTGCGGAATGCGCGGACTCTCATATGTGGAAGTCAAGGTTACCGGTCCGAACAAGGATCTTCACTCAGGACATTATGGTGGAGCGGTGGCCAATCCTATAAATGTTCTCTGCGATATGATATCATCCCTTATCGACAAGGACGGACATATCACCGTAAAGGGTTTCTATGATGATGTCGTGGAACTTTCTGCAGAAGACAGGGCGAAACTCTCCAAGGCCCCTTTCGATATGGAAGAGTACAAGGAATTCCTTGATATAAAGGAAGTCAAGGGTGAGGCTGGTTACAGTACTCTTGAGCGTACCGGTATCAGACCATGTCTGGATGTCAACGGCATCTGGGGTGGCTACATCGGTGAGGGTGCAAAGACTGTCCTTCCTTCTGTGGCTCACGCCAAGATATCCATGCGTCTTGTCCCTAATCAGGACAGCGAGACCATCACTAGGCTCTTTACAGAGCATTTCCTCTCTATCGCACCTGATTATGTAAAGGTGGAGGTGATTCCTCATCATGGCGGCGACGGTTTCCTCATCCCTATATCTTCCCCTGCGTATAAGGCTGCGGAAAAGGCGATGACGGAAGTCTATGGCATCGAGCCTGTACCGTCACGCGGCGGCGGTTCGATCCCTATCCTTGCAGACCTTCAGCGTATCCTTGAAATCGATCCTCTGCTTATGGGATTCGGTCTGGAACGCGACACCATCCACTCACCTAACGAGAGTTACCTCCTCAAGCAACTTTTTGCCGGTATGGAGGCCATCGCATTATTCTATAGATATTATTAATTTAATCCGTCATTCCCGGCTTGACCGGGAATCTATAAGATCATGAATAGAAAAGAACTGTTTGAACAGATACAGGCGAAGAAGAGTATGCTCTGCGTAGGCCTGGATGTGGATTTTGACAAGATGCCGGAGCATGTAAAGGCACTGGCAAAACATGGAGAACTTGCTATCAAAGGCGAACTTTACAAGGGCAAGGCTCGTTCGATCATAGAATTCAACAAGGCCATCATAGACGCTACTGCAGCGCATTGTGTGGCCTATAAACCTAATCTTGCCTTCTATGAGTGCTATGGAATCGACGGAATGAGGGCTCTTGATGCCACCGTTGACTATATCAGGACAAAGTACCCTGAAATCTTCCTGATTGCCGATGCAAAGAGAGGAGATATCGGTAACACTGCAAAGATGTATGCAAAGGCATTCTACGAGGAGATGGACTTTGATGCTGTGACAATCGCTCCATACATGGGCGCAGACAGCGTTACTCCGTTCCTTGAGTATAAGGACAAGTGGGCTATCGTACTCGCTTTGACATCAAATGCTTCCGCATACCAGTTCCAGACCGCTCAGAAGGACGGAAAACCTCTGTATCAGGCTGTGATGGAGGAAATGATGGAAATCTCGACTCCGGATAACATGATGTTCGTGGTAGGTGCAACCAAGGCGGACAAACTCGAAGAACTCCGCACTTTCTGCCCTGACCACTTCTTCCTCGTGCCGGGAGTAGGTGCTCAGGGAGGTTCTGCTGAAGAAGTGATTGCCCATGGTTCGAATGACCACGGCGGACTCCTGATCAACTCCTCTCGCGGAATCCTCTTTGCCGACAGCACAGAAAACTATGCAAAAGCCGCAGGCGAAGTAGCCGCCAGGACTGCTAACCTCTAGTCCAGAGCCTTTAAGAAGAAATCCTTGCACATCTTGCGACTGATGTCGTAGGATGTGCATTTTGTCATGTGGTCGGTCCGGTCTACTGATGAGAGGTCGCAGACGTAGAGGCGGTCGATGAGGGAAAGATATATCTTTGAATATCTTATGTCGAGGTGGCGCTGGAGGTCGCTGGTGTATTCCATCGTGAGGTGGACATCCTCCTCCGTAAGATGGTCCTTGCAGAAGATGTAGAGACCGTATTCCTTGAAGTCTCCGTAGAAACCGGAACCGACTTTTCCAACCTTACTTTCGATAATGCGCCTCAGGGGGTGGGCGAGCCTCCAGTATTCATATTCCAGACGTCCTATATATCTTCCGTCCTGGAGACCATAACCATATCCTGACCTTATTATCTGATCTATTTCTTCCGGCTCGTCAGAAGGGGATTCTACGCCTGCCATTTCTCTGAGGAGGTCCTGTGCGACATCCTTTCTTGGCTCCATCGCTCGTGTCACCTCTATGCCGAGAGAGTGGTCAGGCATCTGTAGGTCGGGCCTGTCCTCATTGACAAGAGCGGAGTATCCGCTCCCGAGAAAAGTCTCGAGAGTGTGCTTTGCATAGCGCTCAAAAAAGCAGGTGTCGAATCTTCTTCCGGCCATGGTTACAGGTGTTTTGCGAGACCGCCTTCACTGGTTTCCTTATATACGGAAGGGAGGTCCTTTCCGGTCTCCTTCATGACCTTGACTACCTTGTCGAAGGATACGCGGTGGCGTCCGTCTGTGTAAAGGGAATATATGGCTGCGTCCAGAGCACGGGCTGCCGCATAGGCGTTTCGTTCGATACATGGGATCTGCACAAGTCCGCACACAGGGTCGCAGGTAAGTCCAAGGTGGTGCTCAAGACCCATTTCAGCAGCATATTCTATCTGCGAAGGGCTTCCTCCCATGAGTTGGGCTGCAGCGGCTGCCGCCATGGCGCAGGCCACACCGACTTCTCCCTGACATCCGACTTCCGCACCGGAAACAGAGGCGTTGTATTTTACGACAGTGCCGAAAATACCTGCTGTCGCAAGGGCTCGCAGGATTCTCTGGTTACTGAAATTGTAGAACTTCTGCATATGGAAGAGTACGCTAGGCAGAACTCCGCATGAGCCGCAGGTAGGGCCTGTTACGATGGTTCCTCCGCTGGCGTTTTCCTCACTTACTGCCAGGGCATAGGCGAAGATGAGACCTCTCGTGCGAAGTACATCACTGTAGCCTTCTGCACGGATGAAATAACTGGATGCCTTCCTGCGGAGATTGAGCGGTCCCGGAAGAGAACCTTCCTGGTCGATTCCGCGCTCTACAGCCTCGCGCATGACTTTCCAGACTTTCTCAAGATGTTCCCAAAGTCCGTTCCTGCCTTCTCTGTCCTCGACATATTCCCAGAAATCCTTTCCGTTGGTGTTGCACCAGTCGAGGATTTCCTTCATGCTTGTAAGTTCGTATACTTCTTCTCCACCGGTTTCCTCTATAGGATGTTCCACGCAGACGATGTCTCCTCCTCCTATGCTGTAGTATGTCCATACATCCGAAACATCACCGTTGGGTTCGATTACCCCGATCTGCATTCCGTTCGGATGCATAGGCAGGTTCTCCTTAGGCTTCCATACGATTGCCACAGTGCCGTCTCGGAAAGCATCCTCACATGCCCAGTCGGTAAGGTGTCCTTTTCCGGTAGCCGCCAGAGAACCGTAGAGGGTGACCAGGATCTTCCGGGTCTCGGGATGGTTGTTGACATAATGTCTGACAGACTTGAACGGGCCCATTGTGTGACTGCTTGACGGACCTTTACCTATCTTGTAGATATCCTTTATAGATTTCATTCCCATAGTCAAAAGCGAAAAATCACCCAAAGTTAGTATAAATTTACAAGTAATCCTCGAAGTACATCGAGATCTTGTCATGCAGATGTACTCTGTCCTTGCCCATTACATTGTGCTCTGCACATGGGTAAGGGAAATAGTCCACCTGTACATTGTTCTTTATGCATTCACGGATGAAACTGAGGCTATGTTCCCATACTACCACAGGGTCTATCGCGCCCTGGCAGATGAGGAGTTTGCCCTTCAGGTCTTTTGCCTTGTTGATGAGGCTGGTCTTTGCATATCCTTCAGGATTACGGTCTGGGTGGTCCATGTATCTTTCTCCATACATCACCTCATACCACTTCCAGTCGATTACCGGTCCTCCTGCCACACCGACCTTGAAGACGTCAGGGTAGTTGGTGATCAGGGATATTGTCATGAATCCGCCATAACTCCAGCCGTGTACTCCGATGCGGTCCTTGTCGACATAAGGAAGGTCCATGAGCATCTTCACACCTTCCATCTGGTCGGCTATCTCCGCTTGTCCGCACTGTCCGTGGATCGCCTGCTCGAATGCAAGACCTCTGTTCTGAGTTCCTCTGTTGTCCTGTACATATACGAGATATCCGTGCTGGGCCATGTACATCTCCCACCTGCGGAGAAGTGCCATGTATGTGTTCTGGACCATTTGAGAATGCGGTCCTCCGTAGACATATACGATCACCGGATACTTCTTTGAAGGATCGAAGTCCTTCGGCTTTATCAGACGGTAATAATTGTCGTACTGTCCGTCTGCACTTCTTACTGTTCCGAGGCTTATTTCGGTATATGCATAATCAAGGGTCGGATCCTTTGCCGTGAGGAGGTTGCTTACAGTCTTTCCTTCTGCTGTGCACAGGTCGATTACCCTAGGAGTCGAGAGGTTACTCCAACTGTCGACAAAATGTCTGCAGTCAGGACTCATGGCGATGTCGTGCCAACCTGCCTCTTCTGTAAGTCTCTGTGGCTTTCCGAATGATGCCTTTTCAACCCCCTTCTTCAGACCTTTGATCTCGATCCTGAAGAGATGGTTTTCGATCGGCGATACCTCTGCGGATGTGTAGTACACATATTTTCCATCGTTTGCGATGTATTCCACGTCTGCGTCGACAGAGGTCAGCCTTCTGATGTTTCCTTCATTGTCACAGAGATAGAGGTTTCTGTATCCGTCACGGTTCGCTGTGCGGTAGAGGAACATGTCGTCATATCCTGCAATGAAGTAAAGCGGGTCGAAAGGCTCGACGTATTTCTCGTTGTCCTCAGTCAGAATGGTGCTGATCACCTCTCCGTTTTCAGGATTGTACGAGTTGAGTTTCTGATGTTTCTGGCTCCTGTCGAGGACCTGGATGTAGATCCTTGATGCATCAGGTGACCATGTGATGTTTGTAAGATAGGTATCGTAGCCGAAATCCCCGCCTTCGATGCGTGCTGTGCTGCCTTTTTTGATGTCATGAATCCACAACTGCACATTCTCTGAGTCCATTCCTGCCATCGGATACTTGATCTCCTTGAGGCTTCCTGTGCGTGTGGTGATGTCCAGAAGAGGGAATGACGTCACCTTTGATTCGTCCTTGCGGTAGAATGCCACTTTTGTACTGTCCGGAGACCAGAATATTCCTTCGTTGATTCCGAACTCGTTTCTGCTTGTGAACTGTCCGTAAGTTATGTCCGGATTCTCGCTTTCCGCTATAAGCCTTTCATTCCCTTCCTTGTCGCGCAGCCAGAGACTCTTGCCTTTTGTGTACGCCGTCATCTGTCTTCCTTCTGCTGGAGCATAATCTTTCGTCTCCTTCGTACTGAGGTCATAGACCTGCCATCTGCCGTCCTTATGCATCAGCAGTTCAGTATTACTGTTCCATGCGCAATGAAGGTTGGCAGGGGATAGTTCTCCTGCAAGTATGGTTTCCTCCATTGTAAGGACCTTTCCGTCCTGCGGATTTGCCTCTCTTGTGCCGATGATGCCGGGCTGTGCCGACAAAGTCAATCCCAGGCAGAGAGTGCCCAGGATCAATTGAATCTTCTTCATATTATATTCTTATAACTGCGTTGTAAGTTCCTTCATCCTTCTTCTTGGATTTGCCCTTCTGTAGAGGACATCATATACCATGTCGGCGATAGGCATGTGTACGTTATGCCTTTCATTTATATGCTTCAGAGACTCTGCTGCAAAATAGCCTTCTGCAATCATTGTCATCTCGTTCAGCGCGCTCTTGACGGTACATCCGTGCCCGATAAGTTGGCCAAGACGTCTGTTACGGCTGAATGATGAATATGAAGTCACCAGCAGGTCGCCAAGATATGCAGACTCCATGGTGTTTCTGTCGAAAGGATAACTTTCCTGAATGAATCTGGTCATTTCCTGGGCACTTGCCGCTGTAAGTACCGCTCTGAAATTGTCTCCATATCCGAGACCCACGGCAAGACCACCTGCCAGGGCGTAGATGTTCTTGAGTATGCCGGCATATTCTATTCCGTAGATGTCCTTGGAATATCTTATCTGTATGTTTGAAGTGCTGAAACGCGAACCGATCATCTTGCCGTTGTCCTCGTCTGTGCTTGCCACAGTGAGGTACGAGAGTCTGTTTCTGGATACCTCTTCTGCATGTGATGGACCAGAGATGAGACCGAGATGCTCATATGACAGACCATATGTGTCGCGGAAGAATTCTGTTATGGTCTTGTAATCATCCGGGATGATTCCTTTGGTGGCTGACAGTATGAACTTTCCGTCCAGAGGCTCAGTCAGATCCTTGAGGAAATCCTTGAGGTATGCTGAAGGGGCTGCTATTATGATTATGTCGGAATTCCTTACGACTTCGTTGATGTCATCTGTCGCGTTTATGGACTCCTTGTCAAATTCTATGTCGTTCAGATACTTTGCGTTTCTGCCTTCTGTCTTGATAGATTCCAGTACCTCCTGGTTTCTTATATGCCACCAGATGGTCTGTCCGTTGGAAAGAAGGGTGTGTACCAATGCTGTCGCCCAACTTCCGTATCCTATCATTCCGCAGACAGCGTCGTTCTTTATCTTATAACTCATGATACTATGTTGTTTTCTACAAAGATAGCATTATTATTTTTATTAAAGGGAATATTTTATTAACTTGCAGGTCGTTTGATTGCAATTAATAACTAAAACAGATAACAGATATGGAAAGAACGCTTGTAATTCTTAAGCCCGGATGTCTGCAGAGAGGACTTGTGGGTGAAGTTATTTCACGATTTGAGAAAAGGGGACTCAAACTGGTTGCCATGAAGATGGTACAGTTGGATGAGGAAATTCTTAAGGTACATTATGCACACCTTCTTGACAGACCTTTCTTCCCTTGGCTCAGGGATGGAATGATGGCTGCTCCGGTCATACTTTGTTGCTGGGAAGGATTCAGCGCAGTTCAGGTTGTTCGCGATATGGCAGGTGCGACCAAGGCGAGCAAGGCTGTTCCCGGAACTATCCGCGGTGACTATAGTCTCAGTGCTCAGGAGAATATTGTACATACTTCCGACTCTCTTGAAAATGCAGAGATCGAACTCAAGCGCTTCTTCGTGGATTCGGACTACTGCGACTACACTTCTCCACTCGATCCGTTCAAGTACGCTCCAGACGAATATTAATCTTTAATGCATATGTAAAAAAGGTGTTCCACATGTGGTACCCCCTTTTGCATATGTTCTTGTCCAGGCTTTATGCCATGAATGCTGCAACGAATGCGAGGATGGCGTAAAGTTCAGGGAGCGCACCATAGATGAGTGTCTTGGTGAACACGTCGTGTCCCTGTGAGATACCGATGATACCGTTTGCGCAGACCTGACCCTGACGGAGTGCAGAGATGAAGAATGCGGCACCGGCTGCAAGACCGATAGCGAATACAGAAAGACCATCAACTGCGAAGTCCTTACCTATCCATACGAAGAATGCCACGAATCCGTAGAGACCCTGTGATGCAGGCATGGCTGAAAGGACCATGTAGTTTGTAGCACCGTCCGGGTTCTTCTTGAGAGCACCTTCTGCTGCGTTTCCGGCGATAGTTGTACTGATAGCACTTCCGACAAATGAAAGACCAAGCATCAGAGCGAGGCCGATGTAACCGAGTAACTCAATTGTGTTCATAATGATTTATTTTTATTAGTTTATTATTATTCCTTGTTTGTTGTGAGCGGATTATAGGCCGCACCCTTTCCTTCATATCCTGCATTCTTGAAATACTCCATGAATGTCAGACGCATAGGATGTACAAATGCTCCGAGTCCGGATAGCATGATGTTCATCACGTGTCCGATCACGAGAATCAGCACGAATGGAAGCCATGTCACAGGACTGTCTCCCTTTACTGAAACCGCAAGGTCGTTGAATGCCTGTCCAAGCATACCTCCTGCAAGTCCGAGAGCGAAGAGACGTAAGTAACTGAGTACGTCACCGAGGATTCCGGTAGCCATGTTGTATGTGTCCCAGAGTCCTGCTCCAATGTTTATCAGAGGGTTTCTTCCAGGGGTGTTGAAGATGTATATGGCAAGTGCAGAGATTCCTCCTACAGCCATTACCGCCCATTTCATCGCTTCCGGTGACAGAATCTTTCCTACTCCGAGAAGTGCCAGAGACACACCTCCGACAATCAGCAGAAGCCAGCCCCATGTGGCGATGTTCTCCTTTATTCCGAAGCGCTTTGTATAACAGATGGCCTTGACTGTCATTGCCAGACAGATATGGAAGATACCGATACCCATTGCGAGGATCATCTGTATGTTGATCACGCCTATGCCAGGTATGTCGATGTCTCCTACTATCATGCAGTTCTTTAGCCATTGTGGCACCCATGCCGCGTCAGGAAGACTTGTTCCGAAGAATGTTCCCAGGATTATACCGACGAAGAATGTACCTGCTCCTAGTAGGGAGATGATGTTTCCTAATCCTTTGAACATATCTATCTTGAGCCAACCCTTGTTGAGCATTATACCCATCAGCAGAAGGATGATTCCGTAACCTGCGTCTCCCATACACATTGCAAAGAAGAGAAGGTAGAACGGTGCGACAATCGGAGTCGGGTCGAATTCTGTATATACAGGCATTCCGTACATCTCAGTGAAGACTTCGAACTGACGTGTGAACCAGTTGTTCTTCAGTTTGATCGGCGGGTTGTCCTCCTGTATAGCCTCCTCCTTGACATAGATGATTCCCATCTTGTCGAATGCTTCAGTCAATGCTTCGTCATTCTCTTCCGGTGCAAAACCAGTAAAGACTGTAAGCATGTCCTCTGCCGCTCCTGTTGCCGTGCTGTCTGCAAGATATCTGTCCATCTCCACGAGGATGTTGTTGTATGCATCCTTGACTGCAGGGATATAATCCTTTGCATTGAGAAGTCCTGCCTTGCATCGTACGATCTCCTGCCTGATATGCGCTGCTTCTGCGACGGATTCCGCATAGGTTCCTTCTGGTGCGGCAGTCTCCTGGACAGGGAATGAATATGTTTCATCCTTAGGAGCGACTGTAACGAACCATATCTTCTTGCCGTTGTCTTCAACAGTCTGAAGAGGATATAGTTCCGCCCATGCCGGATCGAACCTCTTGCTGTCCACGCAATAGTATCTTACGGTATATCCGTGGTCAGCGAGACCTTCGAGAGCCTTCTTGTCGTAATCTCCCCATGGAAGTCTTGCATTCGCCTGCTTTGAGACGTTTACCAGGTCTGCATTAAGTTTGCTGATCCTGTTTCTGCAGTTCTCTACAAAATCTACAGGATTTCCTTCGACGTCTGCAGTTGTCTTTGCAACAGCATCAAAATCAGCGTCTTTCGAGTAGTCTACGCTCTCGAGGAACTCAAGAACCTTTTTTGTCCTGGTTGCCTCTGCAAGCATCTGTGAAGAGTCCTGGTCCACAGGTTTTACGGAACGCGTGATATCCACGACTCCAAGTTCCTGGATCTTTTCCAGGAAACCTTCCTTCTCTCCTGTCAGGAGAACGAAGGAATATTTGGTCATTTTAATTATCATTGCCTCGTTCCTCCTCTTCTTCTTCAAGAGCATGTCTGCTCTTCACGATCTTGGAAGCCGCCTTGGAGAGATTCTCCTCATCTTCCATATATCGTTTGATCTTTCTGATAGCCTCCTGATATCCAGGAATCTGAACCTTCTCGTAAAGGTTTACCTTCTGAGTGGTCTTCTTTCTCTGGAAATCCAGAATACGGGCCTTCTCCTTGTACACTTCCGACTCGATTCCGAGCCTTGAGAGTTCCTTGAGTATCGCCACTCCGTCTGCATACCATGCAGGACAGTTGAAGGCGTTGAACTCATGTATCTCATACTTTATCTCTCCCAGGGCAGGCGTCTTTACTCCTGCAACCTTTACAGTGTAGAGGTCTACATCCACGATAGAGATAAGGTTCGGCTGGAACTCATTCCAGAGTGCTGCGAGATAGTCGTATTTCTTTAGTGCGGCATCAAGATCCTCAATAAGTTTCTCTGAATAATCCTTGGCCTTCTTTACCTCAAGACGAAGTGCCGACTCCTTGTTCTTCAAGGTCGGGAGGGCATTCTTTCGCATCTTGAGTTGTTTGTTCAAGTTGTTCAGAGATGTCTTATTATATTGGAATTTTATTGCCATAATTATTTACCTTTCCAGTAAGTGTCGATAAGTTCCTGCTTGATGCCGGTTTCTGCCTTTGTGAAGTATGTGCCGAAGAGTTCCCATGCAGTGTCAAGCATCTCGTCGATCTTCAGGTTCACGTCGATGGCAAGAAGTCTTGTAGCATATGCCTTTGCATAGTCGAGACATCTCAGGTCATAGTCGCTGAGGTCGAAACCGTTTTCGAGTTTGGTCTTCGCGTTCTGTGCGTCTGCATAAAGACGTACGGATGCGTTCATTACCTGTCCATGGTCCTTACGAGTCTTCTTACCGTGCACAAGTTGCTTCAGTCGTGAGAGCGAACGGAACGGGTCGATGATGACTTTTCCTGAATCAGGGTCTGTGCGGAGGAACAACTGTCCTTCTGTGATGTATCCTGTATTGTCCGGAATCGCATGGGTGATGTCACCGTCGTTGAGTGTTGTCACAGCGATGATGGTGATCGAACCTCCGTCAGGAAGTTGCACGGCCTTCTCGTAAATCTTTGCAAGGTCTGAATAGAGGGAACCTGGCATCGAGTCTTTCGAAGGAATCTGGTCCATACGGTTGGATACGATCGAAAGAGCGTCGGCATAAAGTGTCATGTCTGTAAGGAGGACGAGTACCTTCTCGTTCTTCTCCACTGCGAAATATTCAGCGGCACTCAGTGCCATGTCTGGAATGAGGAGTCGCTCTACAGGAGGCTGCTCAGTCGTATTTACGAATGAGATGATCTTGTCGAGTGCACCTGCAGCCTCGAATTCATGCTTGAAGTAAAGGTAGTCATCATTCGAAAGACCCATACCTCCAAGGATGATCTTGTCTACGTCTGCTCGGAGTGCTACCTGTGCCATCACGTTGTTGTATGGCTGGTCAGGGTCGGCAAAGAAAGGAATCTTCTGTCCTGACACGAGGGTATTGTTGAGGTCGATACCTGCGATACCTGTCGGAATCAACTGAGAAGGCTGCTTTCTCTTGTAAGGGTTTACGGAAGGACCTCCGATCTCGACTGTCTTTCCTTCAACTGCAGGACCGCCGTCGATAGGCTCTCCGTATGCGTTGAAGAAACGTCCGGCGAGATCTTCACTTACGTTGAGGGTCGGAGCACCGCCAAGAAATACCACTTCCGCGTCTGTAGGGATGCCTTCAGTACCTGAGAAGATCTGGAGAGTCACGAGGTCTCCCTTTGTCTTAACCACCTGAGCAAGGCGGCCGTCTACGAGTGCCAACTCGTCGTTTGATACACCAGACGCCTTGAGCGATACTGTAGCCTTTGTGATGGCCTCCAGTTGGGTGTATGTTTTCTGAAATGCCTTATTTGCCATTGCTTAGAAGATTATTGAGTTTTTCCTGATATTCATAGAATCTTTCGCTCTTGAAATCTGAGTAGTTCATCTGTCTGAGGGCGTTGATGAGTTCCTTGAAGTATGTACGGCACTCTTCGAAGTCCTCGAATGTGAAGTCACGGTCGCAGATGCCCATCACGAGTTCGAGCATGTATTTTTGTCTTTCGATAGGACAGAGGGCGTCGATTTCATCGAATGCGTCCTGCTGGAGGATGACGAAGTCTACAAGTTCTGATTTCCAGAATGACTCGTGGTAACTCATAGGTACTCCATCGTCTCCGAGAATGTTGATCTGGTCGTTTGCCTCCTTACCTTTGCGAACTATGTTCTTGGCTCTTTCCACCATTTCAACCCATCCTGGCATGATGGTCTCGTTGAGGAACTCACGGATTTCCGGATATTCGAGATATTTCGAGTAAGAGTCGATAGGGTTGACTGCAGGATAACGTTTCTGGTCTGCGCGGTTCTGCTCGAGAGCATAGAAGCATCTTG
>JAZRGY010000092.1:0-15241 GCA_045644485.1 Candidatus Cryptobacteroides sp.
AAATAATAAGGAGGACAGCAATATGGAGATTATTCTTAAGAAAGATGTGGCTAACCTTGGCCACGCAGACGATATCGTCAATGTAAAGACAGGATACGCTGTCAACTACCTTATCCCACAGGGCTACGCTATCATGGCTACACCTTCAGCAAAGAAGGTACTTGCTGAGAACCTTCGTCAGAGGGCTCACAAGATCGCTAAGTTCGTTGCTGATGCAGAGGCTCTCGCAGCAAAACTTGCTGAGACAACTGTACAGGTGGCTGTAAAGGTGAGCGAGTCAGGCAAGATCTACGGTTCAGTAACTTCTGCTCAGTTGGCTGAGGCTCTCGTTGCTGCAGGTGTAGAGGTTGACAAGAAGGACATCACTGTAGCGGAGGCTGCAAAGGAACTCGGTGTTTACGAGGCAACTGTAAAGTGCTACAAGGACATCAAGGGTACCTTCAAGTATGAGATCGTTGCTGAGTAATTCCAGCATTCGATATACAATGATCCCGGACCATATGGCCCGGGATTTTTTTTATCTGAGAATCTGAGCGGCGTGGTTTCCTGTATCGACCTTTTCGATGATTTCTGTCAGTATACCTTTTTCATCGAAGATGAATGTCTTCCTGATGGTTCCCATCACAGTCTTGCCGTACATTTTCTTCTCGCCCCATGCTCCGAATGCCTGAAGCATCTCGGTTGAGGTGTCTGAGAGGAGAGTGAACGGAAGGTCATATTTCTCCTTGAAGTTCTTGTGGGACTTGACGCTGTCCTTGCTTACGCCCACGACATTGTATCCCTTGGCGATCAGTGCTTCGTAGTTGTCCCTGAGATTGCATGCTTCAGCCGTACAGCCGCTTGTATTATCCTTTGGATAGAAATAAATTATTGTCTTCTTTCCTATAAGGTCCTGTGAACTTACCTTGTTGCCGTCCTGGTCAACGACCTCGAAATCCGGCATTCTGTCTCCGATCTGTAACATTGTCTGTAAAGTTTTATTGGCTGATTAAATCTAAAAATGTACCAATAAAGATAGTAAATTAATCTTATTTAATAATTTCGTGTCTTTATTTTGTCGGTTTACGGATTTTCTCATAAATTAGTCAATAATTAGACAATACTAAAACTTTTATAAATGAAAAAGATTTTATCAACTTTGTTACTTTGGGCAATTGCATTCTCTGCATTTGCACAGTTTGGAGGCGGACAGTCTTATCCGTCTCCTATTGTCAATCCAGACAACACTGTAACCTTCAACATCAGCGCTCCTAACGCAAAGAACGTCAAGATCAGTGCTCAGTTCGCACCTAAGGCTGACATGACAAGACTTGATAACGGTGTTTGGACAATCACTCTTGGACCTGTAGTTCCGGATATCTACCCTTACTGCTTCGAGGTGGACGGCATCGCTGTGATGGACCCACAGAATCCTGACTGGTTCCCTAACGAGGGCTTCAAGAATTCTATGGTCGATGTAAGAGCAGGGAAAGACCATGATGTTAAGTCGGTTCCTCATGGAAAGGTAGACTATGTGAACTACTGGTCAGAGACATTCGGTCTTCATGGAAACGCGATCGTCTATACACCTCCTACATATGACAAGAATCCAGACAAGAAGTATCCTGTATTCTACCTCATCAGCGGTACCACTGATACAGAGGAGGTTTACTTCAAGGTAGGTAAGATGAACCTTATTCTCGACAACCTTATCGCAGAGGGTAAGGCAAAGGAGATGATCATTGTGCTTCCATACGGAAATCCTTCAAAGTATTTCCCAGCAGGAACAAATACCTTCGGACGAGGCGATATGTTCAGCAAGGACCTTCTTAACGACCTCATGCCTTATGTTGAGTCAAACTATAGAACCATCAACGACAGGGAGAGTAGGGCTATCGGAGGATTCTCACGTGGTGGTAATCAGGGACTTGCATTCGGACTTTCAAATATCGACAAGTTCTCATATCTCTGCTCTTACAGTTCGTTCACAAATATGAACATTCCTGGAGTATATGATGATGCGAAGAAGACAAACAGTATGATCAATCTCTTCTGGCTTGGCGTAGGAACAGACGACTTCCTTTATGGAAATGCGAAAGAGTATGCTGAGTTCCTTGATGCAAAGGGAATCAGAAACGTTCAGGAATATACAACAGGCATGTTCGGTCACACATGGATGAACGCAAGATATTTCCTCAGTCAGACTTTCCCTCTTCTTTTCAACAAGGAGGCTTCAGCAGAGGCTATGAGCAAGACAACTGCTGTCAAGAATCCTAAGAAGGCAAAGAAAGGTCAGGAAAAAGCAGCCCCTGCTCCTGGACAGAGACCTGGGGCACCTGGTCAGAGACCTGCTGCTCCTGCTGCAGGAGAAGGTCAGAGACTCACTCCAGAGGTTATGGCAGCACTCTTCCCTGCAGGTGTTGTATCTCCTGAATACAACAAGGACGGCAGTGTGACATTCCGAGTACAGGCTGCTGATGCAGAGAAGGTGGAACTCGAGTGTCAGATGTTCGACGGCACAAGACCTATGGAAAAAGGTGAAAGAGGCGTCTGGTCTCTTACTGTAACTCCTGACCAGCCGGATATCTATCCATATGCATTCGTTATCGACGGAACAAAGATCGCCGACCCTAATAATATGGATATCTTCCCTAACGAGGGCTTCAAGTACAGCCTTGCTGATGTGAAGGGACCTCAGCCTGACTATCAGGATCTTCAGAAGGTTCCTCACGGAAAGGTAAGTTATACATGGTATACTTCGAATGCAGTAGGTTTCGATCGCCCTGTATGTATCTATACTCCAGCCGGATATGATCCATCAGATACAAACAAGAAGTATCCTGTCCTCTACCTTATCCACGGTATGACTGATACTTATGAGACATGGTTCAAGGTTGGAAAGGTGAACAACATCCTCGACAACCTTATCGCAGAGGGCAAGGCAGAGCCAATGATCGTTGTCATGCCTTATGCGAACCCATATCCTGAGATGATGCTCCGCGGTCTTGCAGACAGATATGACTCAATGGATACCAAACTTACTACCAAGGAGTTTACAGAGTCTGTAATCCCATTCGTCGAGGCGAACTACAATGTCTATACTGACGCTTCACACAGAGCAATTGCAGGATTCTCACTCGGCGGCAGACAGACTCTCGCATGCGGTCTCGGCAATCCTGACAAGTTCAGTTATGTATGTGCTTTCGCACCTGCTATCTTCGGACCGGAGATCTCATCTAATTTCGAGAACGGAACATATGCTCCTGCATCGGAACTTAACGAGAAGATGAACCTCGTATGGCTCAGTTGCGGTACTTCAGACTTCCTTTATCAGTCTTCTCTCCAGTTGGAGAAGAACTTCAAGGACAGAGGCATTGAGCATAAGACCATGTATCCTGGCGGTGGCCACACCTGGATGAACTGCCGTGATTATATCACAGCGGTAGCACAACTCCTTTTCAAGTAATACTATCCTCATCGATAAGGCAGACCCGGGTGTTCAGACATCCCGGGTCTGCTTGTTTTTATATTAAGGTTTGCTGATTTGAGGAATTTATACTAACTTGGTCAGCATAATATCATAACACTAAACTAATTATACTATGCTAAAAAGATTCATTTCTACATTTGCGGTGATGGTATTTGCCTTTACTGCTTTTGCCCAGACGCAGATGAACACATTCTGCAATCCTCTTGACCTTCTTCCTGGTCATGAGAGGGCGAGCCGCGGAGGTGAACCGGTCGTTCTTATCTATGAGGATGACTATTATCTCTTCGTTACCGGCCGCAGAGGCTACTGGTATGGTCCGGACTTCAAGAACTGGACTTATGTAGAGGCTCCGAACTTCCCGGGAGGAGTCGTTTCTGTACTCGAGAAGGATGGAATCCTTTATGCCTGCTCGATGAACAATAAGAATGTCTATAAGTCTGAAAATCCTAAGACCGGTGAGTGGGTTCCTGCAGGTACTTTTGACAGTGACCGTTATGGTGATGCGAACATGTTCCTTGATGATGACGGAAGACTGTATATGTTCTACGGATGGTCGCAGTTGATGCCGTTCAAGGTTGTCGTACTTGATCCTGTGACATTCAAGGAGATTTCAGTGCCTCAGATCCTTTTCTGGGGAGACTACAAGAATCATGGATTCGAAAACAGAAGGGATGATGATGTCATATTCTCTATCTTCAACGGACGTCGTCCATATTATGAGGAAGAGTTCCCTTGGATCGAAGGACCGTGGGTGACCAAGCACAACGGAAAGTATTATCTCCAGTATGCTGCCATCGGTCTTGAACTCCTTACCTATTCGCACGGAGTGTATGTGGCGGACAATCCTATGGGTCCTTACACATATTCAAAGCATAATCCTCTTACATACAAGACTACAGGTTACGCGGTCGGAGGCGGTCACGGAAGTACATTCCATGACAAGAACGGCCAACTCTGGACCATCTGTATGATTCCTGCCCATTATGGTGATAACGGTGGTGCGGAACTCGCAATTTTCCCTACTGCTGTGGATGAGGAAGGAAACATGTATTCGAATGTAGCATATGGTGACTATCCTCAGCACTGGCCAGGTACAAGAACTGACGCTGTAGACAACAACTTTACAGGTTGGTACCTTCTCTCAAACAAGAAGCGCGTGGAGGTTTCTTCTACATTCGAGGGCAACGTTGCAAAGAATGCTGTAGACGAGAACTTCATGACAAACTGGTGCGCTGAGACTGGTAATGCAGGTGAGTATATCACAGTCGACCTTGGCAAGCCTGCCGACATCTATGCGATCCAGTGCAACTTCAACCACCTTGGCTCTACTGTAAGAGTAGGTCGTGGCGCTGGCTTCTCTGCAGCCCCTGAGACTTATCAGTGCTATGTTGTAGAAGTATCAGACGATAATAAGACCTGGACCAAGGTTGTGGACAAGAGTCACAATACTTATGACTTCCGCCATGACTATACAGAACTTGACAAGCCTGTAAAGGCAAGATATGTAAAGGTTACAAACGTATCTGTGCACGATGGTGCGAAGTTCTCTATGCAAGACCTTCGAGTTTTCGGTAGAACAGATGCTACAAAGACTACAAAGGTTACAGACTTCAAGGCTGTACGCAATCCTCAGGACCGTCGTGAGGCAGACCTCCTCTGGACTCCTGTCACAGGTGCGGACGGCTATATAGTACGTTATGGTGTTGCCCCTGATAAACTTTACAACAGTTACACTATCTATGAGGGCAGTAAACTTAATATCCATAGCCTTAACAGCGAGTATGAATATTACTATTCTGTAGAGGCTTTCGATACAGGCCTGGACTATTACAAGGAAAAGTCAGAAATTGTAAACGGTACTGGTGCTGAAATCGAACTCCAGAAAGTTGTTCCTGGACAGCGTGTTTCAGGCTGGGGTGGAGAAGTTCCTAGACTTATGATTCATGAGGGACAGAACGAGTATGTCTTCGATAACCTTACTCCTGGCAGATACACTCTCAGACATTCATACGGACCGGTACTCTGGTCAGGTGAACTTACCGAGGCTGAACTTATCGGTGACGGATCTGTCACAGTAAGGGCTGACCTTACCGAACTCGGTGTGGGACAGAGACAGACCGGTATGCTCAGGATGAAGGTTGTAAGCGGCGAGGCTTCAGGAAAGATTGTCGTTACTACTGAGTATAGCCGTGGTGGTGCACAATATGCTTCTCCTATCGTAAATCCTGACAATACAGTCACATTCAACCTCAATGCACCTAACGCCAAGTCTGTAAAGATCAGTGCTCAGTTCGCACCTAAGACTGATATGTACAGAAGAGCGGACGGAACATGGACCATTACTCTCGGACCTGTCGTTCCTGATATCTATCCGTATTGCTTCGAGGTTGACGGCATATCTGTAATGGATCCTCAGAATCCGGACTGGTTCCCTAACGAGGGCTTCAAGAACTCGATGGTTGACGTAAGAGCGGGCAAGGATCATGATGTGAAGTCAGTTCCTCACGGAAAGGTTGACTATGTAAACTACTGGTCAGAGACTATGGGACTCCACGGTAATGCAATCGTATACACTCCTCCTACATATGACAAGAACCCTGACAAGAAATACCCGGTATTCTATCTTATCAGCGGTACTACAGATACAGAGGAAGTATACTTCAAGGTCGGTAAGATGAACCTCATCCTTGACAACCTCATCGCAGAGGGCAAGGCGAAGGAGATGATCATCGTTCTTCCTTATGGTAACCCTTCAAAGTATTTCCCTGCAGGAACAAACACTTTTGCAATGGGTGACATGTTCAGCAAGGATCTTCTTAATGACCTGATGCCTTATGTAGAGTCTAACTACCGTACCCTCAACGACAGGGAGAACAGGGCTATCGGAGGCTTCTCTCGTGGTGGAAATCAGGGACTTGCTTTCGGTCTTACAAATCTTGACAAGTTCTCGTATCTCTGCTCTTACAGTTCATTCACAAGCATGACTCTTCCTGAGGTCTATGACAATGCAAAGAAGACCAACAAGAAGATCAACCTTTTCTGGCTTGGAGTCGGAACCGATGACTTCCTTTACGGTAACGCCAAGGAGTATGCCGAGTTCCTTGACAAGAGAGGAATCAAGAACGTACAGGAGTACACAACCGGAATGTTCGGTCATACATGGATGAATGCGAGATATTTCCTTAGCCAGACATTCCCGCTCCTCTTCAACAAGGAGGCTTCTGCTTTGGCTATGAGCAAGTCTACTGCAGTAGAGCCTAAGGGCAAGCAGGCACCTGTTGCTGCTCCTGCTCCGGCGCCTAGACCTGCAGCACCTGCGGCAGGAAACGGTCAGAGACTTACTCCGGAGGTTATGGCGGCACTCTTCCCTGCAGGTGTCGTGTCTCCTGATTACAACAAGGACGGTAGCGTTACTTTCCGTGTTCAGGCAGCGAATGCTCAGAAAGTTGAACTTGAATGCCAGATGTTTGACGGAACTCGTCCTATGGAGAAGGGTGCAAGAGGCGTATGGTCTATTACAGTAAAGCCTGATCAGCCTGATATCTATCCTTATGCATTCGTTATCGACGGCACCAAGATAGCCGACCCTAACAATATGTTCATCTTCCCTAACGAGGGCTTCAAGTACAGTCTTGCTGACGTGCGTGGACCTGAGCCAGATTTCCAGGATCTTCAGAATGTTCCTCATGGCAAGGTAAGTTACACATGGTATACTTCAAATGCAGTCGGCTTCGACCGTCCTATGTGTATCTATACACCTCCTGGATACGACGCTTCAGACAAGTCAAAGAAGTATCCTGTCCTTTACCTCATCCACGGTATGACAGATACTTACGAGACATGGTTCAAGGTGGGTAAGGTAAACAATATCCTTGACAACCTAATCGCAGCAGGCAAGGCAGAGCCTATGATCGTAGTAATGCCTTATGCAAATCCATATCCTGAGATGATGCTCCGCGGACTTGCTGACAGATACGATTCAATGGATACCAAACTTACCACAGAGGAGTTTACAAAGTCAGTAGTTCCGTTCATCGAGGCAAATTACAACGTCCTTTCAGATGCTCAGAACAGGGCAATCGCAGGCTTCTCTCTCGGAGGTCGTCAGACTCTCGCATGTGGTCTTGGCAATCCGGATATGTTCAGTTATGTATGTGCTTTTGCTCCTGCAATCTTCGGCCCTGAGATTTCTTCGAACTTTGAGAACGGAACTTATGCACCTGCAGCGGAACTCAACGAAAAGATGAATCTTGTATGGCTCAGTTGCGGTACATCAGACTTCCTTTATCAGTCTTCACTCCAACTTGAGAAGAACTTCAAGGATAGAGGTATCGAGCATAAGACTATGTTCCCAGGCGGCGGACATACATGGATGAACTGTCGTGACTACATCACAGCAGTTGCTCAGTTGCTCTTCAAATAGTCTCAGGAATATCATTAAATAAAATGTGCGTGCTTCCGTTTTCGGAGGCACGCACTTTCTTAATGTTAATGAATTGAGTCTATCTGCAGTTTTCGATTATTTGTTGAAGCGTTTCGATATCCTGATCTGTAGTGGACCAACCTGTCACGAACCTGACAGTGCTTTCTGTCTCTCCGCGAGGTCCCCACATTTCGAAACTTACGTTTTCCTTCAGCGTGTCAATGAGCGTATTAGGAAGGACAAAGAACTGCTGGTTTGTAGGAGAATCCATGGCTGCTTTGAACCCATTGTCTTCAAATGCCTTTCTTAATCTCATGGCCTTGCTTACAGTCTCTTTTCCTATACTCAAATATAATCCGTCTGTAAAGAGAACCTCGAACTGCAGACCTAGAAGCCGTCCTTTAGCCAGAAGGGCTCCGTGCTGCTTTACGAGCGGAGTGAAATGTTTAAGCAGGGCAGGGTTGGTGATCACCACCGCCTCTCCGAACAAGGCTCCTACCTTGGTTCCTCCGATATAGAAAACATCGGCCAGACGTGCGATCTCCTGCAAGGTCATGTTTCCTCCTTCTGCTGCCAGACCGAATCCCAGACGTGCTCCGTCTATGAAGAGCGGGATTTCTGCTTCGTGGCATACTTTGCTGATCTCCTCAAGTTCCTCAAGACTATATACGGTGCCGTATTCTGTTGGGAATGAGATGTATAGCATGCCTGGGGCTACCATGTGCTCGTATGTGTCGTCACTGTAGAATGATGTGATGAAGTTACGGACATCTGTTGCTTTTACCTTTCCTTGGTACGATGGCAGGGTAAGAACCTTGTGCCCGGTTGCTTCTATGGCGCCGGATTCGTGTACGTTTATATGGCCGCTTTCTGCTGCCAGCACACCCTCATGACGGGCAAGTATGCCATCAATCACTGTTGCATTGGTCTGTGTACCTCCTACAAGAAAATGTACCCGTGCTTCTGGTGTTCCGCACGCTGTGCGTATAAGTTCTGCTGCATGGCTGGTATATGCGTCTGTGCCATAACCGGTTGTCTGTTCTGTATTGGTCTCGAGCAGGCGTTCCATAACTTTCGGATGCGCCCCGGCCATATAGTCTGAATCGAAGTAGATCATGTTGAAAGTCGTTTTTTAGGAAAAAACAAAGGTAATGAAAATATTAATGACTATCTTTACAAGATTATGAAGAAGATAATGTTTCTATGCCACGGGAACATATGCAGGAGTCCGATGGCTGAGTATGTAATGAAGGATCTGGTCCGGAAGTCCGGTCGTGAGAATGAGTTTGAGATTACCTCTGGTGCTGTTTCAGATGAGGAATGGTTCAATCCCATATATCCTCCGGCACAGAGAAAACTTAGGGAAAAAGGAGTGCCTTTCGGTCACCATAGTGCACATAAGATATCTCAGAAGGAGTTTGATGCTCAGGATGTTGTGGTGGTCATGGATAGGTCGAACCTGAGATGGCTTTCGAGAATAGTCGGAGATCTCCAGGGCAAGGTGCATATGATGATGGAATATGCGGGAGAGTCTCGTGATGTGGCTGATCCGTGGTATACAGGAGATTTCGAGCAGACCTATCAGGATGTTCTGGCAGGATGTAAAGGACTTTTAAATGAACTTTAATGATGAAGGTTACTGTTGTTCAGCAGGATATAGTTTGGGCTGATGTTCCGGAGAATATCCGGAAGGCGGATGCCTTTATCTGCTCATCTCCTGGAGCCGATCTCTATGTTCTGCCTGAGATGTTCTCTACAGGATTCTGTACGGAACCGGAAGGGATAGCAGAAGGCCTTGAAGGACAATCTCTTATGTGGATGCGTGCGAAGGCCGCTGCGATTGATGCTGCGATTGCCGGAAGTGTAGCCATAAATGATGCCGGGAAGTATTACAACAGATTCTATTTTGTAAAACCGGACGGTACAGTACAATGGTACGACAAGAAGCATCTGTTTACATACGGGGGTGAGCATGAACGCTTTACTGCTGGTTCGGAAAGAGTGGTGGTGGAGTTTCGGGGAGTAAGGATTCTTCTGGAGGTATGTTATGATCTCCGTTTTCCGATCTGGTCCCGCAATCGTGGCGACTATGACATGATACTTTATGTGGCAAGTTGGCCTTCTGTACGTGTTGCTGCCTGGAAATCTCTGCTTGTCGCACGAGCAATAGAGAATCAGTGCTATGTTGCGGGTGTCAACCGGGTCGGCAACGATCCGTACAACCACTATGATGGCGGCAGCATGATTGTCGATCCTTATGGAAGGGTGATGGCATCATGCAAAGATGAGGAAGAGACTGTTGCAATGGCAGAAATTGATATGGCTGCCTTAGAAACGTTCAGAAAGAAGTTTCCGGTTTTAAATGATTCGGATATATTATGAAGATATTCAGTGAAGAATTGGTAGGACGTGCTGTGGAAGACCTGCATATTGCGGATCTTTCTCAGGCTACGATAGGTGAAGTGCTGCTTGTTGCCCAGTATCTGGAGAAGGCAACAGGGGTACCTTTTATCCGTATGGATCAGGGTTCTCCTGGCCTTCCTGTCAACAGATATGGCGTGGAGGCTGAGAAGGCTGCGCTTGACAGGGGAGTAGGCTCGCAGTATCCGGCTGCTGCAGGTGTGGCTGAACTGAAGGAGGAGGCTTCACGTTTTGTGAAGGCCTTCATGGACATAGATATCTCGTCGCGTAGTTGTGTGCCGACCGTAGGAAGTGTGGCGGGATCTTTTGGCTCATTCATAGCATGTACGCAGAGAGTGCCCGGCAAAGACAAGGTCTTGTTTATCGATCCTGGTTTCCCGATACAGAAGTCTCAACTTCGCGTCATAGGTGCAGAATGGAAGGCTTTTGATATATATGCATATAGAGGTGATGCGCTTCGTGATAAACTTGACGCTATCCTTTCTGAGGGAGATATTGCCGCCATCGTATATTCAAATCCGAACAATCCTGCATGGATATGTCTTGAGGAAGAAGAACTGAAGATAATAGGTGAACTTGCAGACAGATATGATGTCATTGTCATAGAGGATCTTGCATATTTCTGTATGGATTACAGAAGGGATATGGGACATCCTTTCTCTCCTCCTTATCCTCCGACTGTCGCAAGATATACCGACAATTATATCCTGATGCTTTCAGCCTCCAAGATATTCAGTTATGCCGGTCAGCGAATTGCCCTGTTATGTATAAGCGATGCACTTTTTGAGAAGAAGTATCCTGCTCTTGCCGGAAGATATAATGATTCCGGTATATTCGGTGAGACTCTGGTGGCATCGATACTCTATATGATAACGTCTGGCTGTACTGCTTCTACTCAGTATGCCTATGCCCACATGCTGCGCCTCTCTGTCGAAGGAAGGTTGAACTTCGTTGAGGATACCCGTGAGTATGCGGTGCGTGCTGAGAAGATGAAGAAGATTTTTACAGACAACGGTTTCCATATAGTATATGACCGTGATGTGACTCAGGATGTCGGAGACGGCTTCTTCTTTACCATAGGTTATGGAGATATGGACGGCGGCGGACTTCTGCGAGAACTCCTCTATTATGGAGTGAGCAGTATTTCGTTGGCTGTCACAGGCAGCGGACAGAAGGGTGTACGTGCATGTACATCTCGTATGAGTGATGAATTGTACCCGGTCTTGGAAGAGCGCATGAGAGCCTTCCATGAGGACCATCCTATAAATATATAGTGTTATGATCTGGAATCCCAACAAGGAATGCATGAGCCGCGAGCAGATGCGCGAACTGCAAGGAAAGCGGCTTCAGAAACTGGTACAGTATGTATATCATAATGTGCCGTTCTACAGAAACAAGATGCAGGAGATGAATGTGTCTCCTGAAGATATAGTGACTATTGACGATATCGTGAAACTTCCTTTCACGACGAAGCAGGATCTTCGTGACAATTATCCATACGGCCTTCAGGCCGCTCCTGCCTCTGAAATCGTACGTGTCCATGCCTCATCCGGTACGACAGGAAACCCTACGATCGTAGGTTATACCCGTAAAGACCTTGCCGTGTGGTCGGAAGTAATGACCAGATGCCTTACAGCATTTGGAGTTACAAGGGATGATACATTTTCCGTAAGTTACGGCTACGGTCTGTTTACAGGTGGCCTTGGTGCCCATTATGGAGTGGAGAATCTTGGCGCTACAGTCATACCTGCTTCTACAGGAAATACAGAGAAGCACATCCGTCTTATCCGCGACCTTAACATCACCGGTATCGCATGTACTCCTTCATATGCCCTTTATCTGGCGGAGACTTTGGATAAGATGGGTATAGACAAGAGTCAGATAGGGCTTCGTGTGGGTGCATTCGGAGCAGAACCTTGGACTGAGAACATGAGAAAGGAGATAGAATCCCGTCTTGGACTCAAGGGCTACAATATCTATGGATTAAGCGAAATTATGGGCCCTGGCGTCTCATATGAATGTCAGGAACAGAACGGATCACATATCAATGAGGACCATTTCTATCCGGAAATCATCGACCCGGATACTCTGGAGCAACTCCCTAACGGACAGCAGGGCGAACTCGTGTTTACGACGCTTACAAAGGAGGGAATGCCTTTGCTGAGGTACCGAACTAAAGATCTGTGTACCCTTATGGACGGAGAATGCCCTTGCGGCCGTACATCTGTGCGTATGGGAAGGATTGTCGGAAGAAGCGACGATATGCTCATCATCAGGGGTATAAATGTATTCCCGTCGCAGGTCGAAAGCGTCATTCTCGAGATGCAGGAGTTCGAACCTCAGTATATGCTTGTTGTGGACAGAGTCAACAATCTTGATACACTTCAGGTGCAGGTGGAAGTACGCAAGGATTATTTCAGCGACGATATCGGACGAATGCTTGCGATGAAGAAGAAACTTTCAGACAAGATCAAGAGTGTCCTCTCGATTGCTGCTGATGTACGTCTGATGGAGCCTGGAAGCATAGAACGCGCTCAGGGAAAGGGAAAACATGTTATCGATAAAAGAAAGTTGCAATAGTTATGATAATAAGACAATTATCCATCTTCCTGGAAAACAGGACAGGAAGAATCAATGAAGTTGCAAGGATACTTGCGGACAATGGTATAAACATGCAGGCCTTCAGTATGGCGGAGACTGCTGATTTCGGGCTTCTTCGTCTGATCGTTCCGGATGTGGACAAGGCAGTGGAAGTGCTTCGTGCAGCGGATATTGCAGTAATGGTTACTGATGTTCTTTGTGTGAACAGTCCGAATGTTCCGGGCGCCCTGTCTGCGATTCTGGAGAGACTTGCGGCGAACAACATATTCATTGAATATATGTATGCCTTCTCTGACGGTGAGTCTGCCAATGTCATCATCCGTCCGGACAATATAGAGGCTGCGGTGAAGGTCCTGTCATAACCGAGTGCCGTGGCCTACTATGATATCATAAAGGCTTCTGAGAACGATCTTCAGACCGTGCATGACATGGCTGAGGTCGTTTTCCGTCATACGTATAGGGAGATTCTTTCTCAGGATCAGATGGAATACATGATGGAGTGGATGTATTCACTCCCGAATCTAAGGAAGCAGATAGGGGATGGACATGTATATTTCATCGCCTTTCATCAAGGCAGGCCATGTGGATATGTCTCGGTACAGCCAGATGGACGTTCCGATGACGGCCGGATGATTTACCACCTTCATAAGATATATGTGATGCCTTCCGAACAGGGGAAAGGGCTTGGACGTATTCTGTTTGAAAGAGCGCTTGTGCATGTGCGCACTCTGGCGGATGGCAGACCGGCATCAGTGGAACTGAATGTCAACAGAAACAATCCTGCTGTAGGATTCTATCAGCACCTTGGATTGAAGATCCTCCGGCAGGGAGATTTCCATATAGGTAGCGGGTTCTATATGAACGACTATATCATGGGGATTGACATCACTCCTTCGTTTTAGACGTCTTGAGTCTTCAAGTAATTAATAACCTGAAAATATTATGAATATGCGTACTGCGATATATGGTGCCGGGTCTTTAGGTACTATCCTTGGAGCATTCATCAGCAAGGCTGGTGTTTCTGTCGAACTGATCAACCGTAATAAGGCTCATGTGGACGCCTTGAATGCCGATGGTGCAAAGGTGATAGGAACGATGGATTTTGTCCAGAAGGTGACCGCATATACGCCTGACTGTATGTCAGGAGAATATGATATCATCTTCCTGATGACCAAACAGCAGAATAATAAGGCGGTTGTAGAGATGCTTAAGAGTTATCTTGCACCTGACGGTGTGCTTGTGACTTTCCAGAACGGTCTTCCGGAAATGCAGATCGCAGATATTCTTGGTGAGGACAGGGTTCTCGGATGTACGGTGGCCTGGGGTGCTACGATGCAGTCGCCGGGAGTGTGTGAACTGACCAGTGAACCTGATGCGCTTTCGTTTTCGTTGGGGTCGATATCTTCAAACCGCAGCAGGCATTTTTCAAATGTCAAGGAACTTCTGGAGATGATGGGTACTGTTGACGTTGAGGAAAATTTCATCGGGACAAGGTGGAGCAAGTTGCTTATCAATGCAGCCTTCTCCGGCATGAGTGCTGTGCTGGGATGCACATTCGGTGAGGCGGCTTCTCCAAAGGAATCACGTCGTATAGTTCAGGCTCTTATCAAAGAGTGTATTGATGTATGTGCTGCCGGAGGTATCAGGATAGAGCCTGTCCAGGGCAAGGATATCGTAAAACTCCTTGATTACAAGGGGGCTTTGAAGAAGGCTGTTTCATTCTTCATCATTCCGATAGCAATAAGAAAGCATGCCAGACTTAAGGCCAGCATGCTTCAGGATATTGAGAAAGGAAAGTTGACGGAAGTTGATGCCATCAACGGTTCCGTATCTGAATACGGCAGAAAGGTGGGGTGTCCTACGCCTATGAACGATAAGGTTGTGGAAATTATCCATAGAATCGAACGTGGCGAACTTAGGCCATCCTTTGACAATCTTCAGTATTTCAAGTAGTTAGGCTTAAACAGACGTTTATCTGAATAAAGCCTTTGTGTTCTCCATCGTTTCAATGACGCGGTCGCACCATGCGTCGAATTCCGGATCCTCGATCTGCGCTTCAGGATGTTCCTGCAGATAGGCTATGGCTTTGCGGAAACCTTGTTCCACACGCGTTGTTGCGCAGAAACCAGGTACGGCACGTTTCAGTTTGCTGCAGTCGAACACTACAGTCGCCGCTTTGTCGCCCAGCAGACCTCCTCTTAGATCGTAGGTAGGGGGAGCGATTGCTGCGAGATAGTCAGATGCTACATAATACGGTTTGAACTCTACACCGAGGATGTCCGCTATGCATTGGTAGATCTGATTCCATGTCAGAGATTCGTCCGACA
>JAZRGY010000093.1:0-14182 GCA_045644485.1 Candidatus Cryptobacteroides sp.
CGATTCCGGTTGAATGACATTGTAGGTGACATGCCACCCCCGGCTAGGGGGTGCCCTCCAGGAGGGCGGGGGTCACCGGTATGTCATTCAACCGGAATCGGACTATGTGAATGGATCGATTATTCTGCTGCAGCAGCAAGCGGCGAAGGCACGTTATATACTCTTGCGGCGAGTTCCTTGTCAAGCATGTACATGCCATACTTGTCTCCTTCGACAGACCCTACGGTAAATATCATATCTCGCGCAGACTCCTCTTCCTCGACCTGTTCGTCAATAAACCAGTTCAGACGGTTGATCGAAGCAAAATCACGGTCTTCATTTGCAATCGCTGCAAGATTATTGATCAATGAGGTAACCTTCTTCTCATGCTCGAGAGTCTGCTTGTACATATCAAGAACCGTATCCCATGACGAAGGAACTGCATCTATCGGAAGAAGTTCCACCTTCGCATCACGCGAATTGAGATAGTTCATGAATATACGGGCATGCGCCTGCTCTTCCTGAAACTGTACATAAAACCAGTTTGCTACTCCCTTATATCCTTTAGACTCCGCATCCAGAGACATTGCAAGATAAAGATATGCAGACCAAAGTTCTGCGTTGACCTGTGCGTTTATCGCATTATGTAATCTCTCACTTAACATGGCTATATAGTTTTAAATCATTTTGTTTCGTTTCCTATGCAAATATACGGAACATGTACGTGTTTTCCAAATCTATTTTGAATTTTTCTAAATTAAAATAGCGGGGTCAACCCTATTTGACAACCGGGTAATCAAACCAGTCAAAATATGCCTTTCCACCATCTCCTTCGGTATTATAGGTGTATAATCCCACTCTGGCACCTTTCCAGAATCCGCTTCTGAGGGAGAATGGTTCACCGTAAGAAGTCATATCATCCCTATCAGCACCATATGCAAACTGGAATACATTCCTGTTGGCATCATATGTCACAGAAAGACAGATCGCATCCATCGACACTTCCTTCAGAAGAGTCGCCTGATTCTTGTCATCAACATAGACATATAGTTTGCCGTCCTTCTTAAGAACACCGATACCATAAAACATATGACCGATAGAAAGAAGTCCCGCTCTCTGGCCATCCTTCATTCCCGAAAGATCCAACCTAGTAGTCACAGTACCAACAAAACCTGTACACTTCTGTGTAGGCATATTATGAGCCATTACAAGCCCTTCTGCCTTCTGAGCCTCAATGGTCAGCCACCCATCTCTTTCTGTAAGGCTCCAATGAGCGTCGTGAGGATTATGATTCCACTGCCACTGAAGCCCCTTCTTTCCTCCATCAAAACCATCGCTGGTCTGAGGTGCTGACGGAACAGTTCCCTTTGCCTTTATCGCCGGTTTCTTCCATACATAGACTGGTTCTCCCACTCCGTTTCCATCATAATCGACTCCGATAACAGGCCATCCGTCCGTCCATGAAGCAGGCTGCAGATGCACAACTCTTCCGAGAGGATGGGTTTCCTGAAAATGATAGAACCACCACTCACCATCAGGTGTCTCCAAAAGAGAGCCTTGATGAGGACCGTTGACTTTGGTGGTACCGGTCTCCAGCACACGCTTGCTCTCATAAGGTCCATAGATATTACGGGAACGTAGCATGGTCTGCCATCCGGATGTAACTCCGCCTTCAGGAATGCTGATATAGTAATATCCGTCCATTTTATGACACTTAGGGCCTTCTGCCACCGGCCCACGATATACTGTCACTCCATCATCAAGAAGAGTCTTTCCATCAGCGCTCATCTTATGGATGATGATAGGTCCTGCTCCGTGAAGGCTATGAGCCAGATAGGCCTGTCCGTCATCATCCCACAAAGGGCATGGATCCTCCCACTTCTCAACAGCCTTGACGCAATGAAGTTCGCTCCAAGGGCCGGCAGGGTCCTTAGCGGTACTCATGAACAGACCTTCATGAGGCGTACAGAAATACACCCAAAACTTTCCGTCATGGTAGCGCAATGACGGTGCCCAGGAACCGCCTGCATAACGCATGTTGCTATCCCAGAGAGGCAGATCAAAACGGTCATATATCTGGCTGATTATCTTCCAGTTCACCATATCATCAGATTCGAGGACCTGCATACCCATATAATGGAAATCAGATGCCACCATATAATACTTCTTTCCTACCCTGATCACATCCGGATCCGAATAATCCGCATTCAGGACCGGATTGATATAGGTACCGTCACCCTGGTCACCCCATCTGATCTGATGATGTTCCTCCTGGGCATAAGATACCGTCGCAGCCACTGTCATGAACGCAACTGCAAAAAGTGATTTGAATTTAGTCATATTACTGTCCATTAATCTCCTATTGCAAATATAGCGTGATTTAAAGAAAAATGCTGATTTTTCCGAAAGGAATTTGTACCTTCGGGTCATAATTCAAGTACTTAAACCTTAGATCATCATGTCAGAGACTACTGAAAATTTAAAGAAAGATATGTCGGTCGACAGAAAAGACTATCTGGTCGATATAAACAAGATTCTCGGTCCGAAACTGGTCAAGAAACTTCCGCGCTTCGCAATAAACTTCCTGAAAAGACGTGTCCACCAGGATCAGTTGAACGAATGCATCATGACAGCAGAACACTACCACGGAGTAGGATTCTTCGACGATGCATTAAAATATGTAGGCATCAGTTTCAGACTGCGAGGAGAAGAGAATCTTGATCCAAGCAAACGATATCTTTTCGTATGCAACCACCCACTAGGAGGTCCGGAAGCCCTCATCATCGGATCAGTATTCAGAAGACTATATGGCGACGGCTTCAAGGTGCCAGTAAACCATATCCTTGCAAACCTGAAACCTCTCAGCGAATTCTTCGTACCGGTAAAGGTTTACAGTTCTCGTCAAAGCCGCGAACTAGGAGAACAGATTGCCGATATGTTCAACTCAGACAAGCAGGTTCTGGTATTCCCTGCCGGACTCTGCGCACGAAAAATAAAGGGCAAGGTCACAGAGATGCCTTGGAAAAAGATGTTCGTGACTCAGGCAAAGAAATATGAAAGGGATGTAGTGCCGATGCACATATCCGGATTCAACTCGAAGAAATTCTTCTTCTTCACAAAGTTGAGCATGTTCCTAAAACTGAAGTTCAACTTGGGAATGCTCCTGCTGGTGGACGAACTTTTCAACAAGAAAGGTGAAGAATTCGTGATCACAATCGGCAAGCCGGTTCCTTACACAACATTCGATAAGTCCAAGAATGACAAGCAATGGGCAGCCGAGATGCAGGAACAAGTGAAGAAACTTTCTGAAGGCAATGGATGTCTTCCTAACATGTAGCCAGAAAGACATGGGGGTCAGGCTTGAACAAGTCTTGCAAGGTAGTCATAATGGTCACCTTCGGCTACAAGTTCAGCCTTGAATCCGTTTTCCTCAGCATAATATGCAAGGGTGTTGAAATCGAGATAGAGCCAGTCAAAAGGTTCTCCGACAACACCCTTGTATTGCATCTGATAGTCCAATTGACCATAATATTCATCTGCAAGGTCGATCATGATACTGCCGTCTTCCTCCTCGAAAAGATACCTTAGGTCACTTGAATCCACATACACGCATCCGTCAGGATTCAGAAGCCTCTTCAAGGACTCAAAGAAACGCGATATGTTATCCAGATTTCCGATTATGCCGGTTCCGTTCATCAGCATCAGTACAGTATCGAAAGTCTCACGGAAAGATTCATCATAAAAATCAATAAGTCTGGCATCCACCCCTCGCTCTTTCATCACCGAAACGGATAATGTGGATATATCGATGGCTACTGACTCCTTCCCCATCTGCATTAAAGCAAGAGAATGGCAGCCGGCACCAGCCCCCACATCAAGTATGCGGCCCTCGGCCAACTGCAAGGCTGCCCGCTCCAGAGCAGGCATATCCGCAAATTCACGGAAGAGATCCGCGACAGGAATCTCATCATCTTCAAACATTGAAGAACGTACGACCAGAGCAGATGCACGTCCGTTCTTATGAAAATCATAGATTGCAGCGCCCATCGGGTCACCGGCAGCAGGGAGTATTGATTCTTTCATTATTCTCACAAAATGATTTCCTAAAAAAGATTATTTGAGATGTAAAGATAAGAATTTATCATTATTTACTATCTTTACAAAATGACTAAAAACATCATAATATGAAATCCTTCAACCTTATCATCGCAGTAATCTGCCTTATCACAGTTACTGCCTGCAATCAGCCGCAGAAGGCAGAACAGACAACCTCAGAATATGGCAACGCCGTAATCGAAAACATCATGACACGTAGAAGCATCCGTCAATATAAGGATGGTCCGGTAGCCCGGGAGACAATGCAAACCATTCTGGAATGCGGAATCAATGCTCCTAGCGGAATGAACCGTCAGTCATGGGAGGTACGCGTAGTGGACAATCCTGAGGTCATGAGTGAGATCATAGACCTCATGGCAGAGGCAAACCCGGACGTGGACAAGGGAGTGATCAAAGGATGCTTCAGAAATGCTCCTACAATGGTATTCATCGCCAATGACCCGGGTTATGACTTTTCTGTAATCGACTGCGGACTGCTTTCCCAGAACATCATGCTCTCAGGATGGTCACTCGGAGTCGGCTCAGTCTGCCTGGGAAGTCCTGTCCGCTACCTCGTAAATTCGTCTGAAGCAATCGCAAGACTTGGATTCAGCAAAGGTTACACACCTGTGATCTGCATCGGAATGGGATATCCTGCAGAAAGTCCTGAAGCCAAACCTCGCGACTTCGGCAAAGTAAAATTTATTTAAGCATCTCTGCTACAGCAGCCATATCCACCTTTTCACGGGTATAGGCCTGCGGGAACGATAGGCCGTCGCCAAGGATTTCAAAGTTCTGAGCGGCGGCTATTTCATTGAGAAGACGCACGCTCGCTCCTGCCCATGTATAGGACCCGAAGGCAAAGAATCTTCTGTTCTTTATAAGCCTAGACTGAAGGGCCTTCATAAATGTATCCACAGGAGGATATATGCCGTTATTGTATGTAGGAGAGCCGACCGCTATAGTATCATATTTGAACACATCCCGCAAAGCGCCGGAAACTCCCAGTTCCCCGGCATTGTTGCCTGCAAGGTCATGGACGGCATATGGTACTCCCAAGGCTTCAAGTTCCATTGCAAGGGCATCTGCAGCAGCCGCAGTATTTCCGTACATGGAACCATATACTATGCAGACTCCTCTTTCTGTCTCATAACGGCTCATCCTGTCATAAAGAGCGACAACCTCACCGATATTCTGCTCCCATACAGGACCATGAGTACTGCAGAGCCTCTTTATATCAAGTCCTCCTAGTTTCTTTAGGGCAGCCTGAACAGGAGTCCCGTATTTTCCTACAATATTGGAATAATAACGCATCATCTCATCACGGAACTGCTCGAACGTATCTTCTCCGTCCACAACATCCTCGTCAATCGACCCGAATGTACCGAATGCATCTCCTGAGAACAAGGTTCCCTCCTCCTCGAGCCATGTCACCATGGTCTCAGGCCAATGGACCATCGGAATCATATGGAAACGAAGAGAACATGAACCAAGATCCAACGACTCACCCTCAGAAATGACCATAACCTTATCAGAAGGTACTCCATAATATCCGGCAAGCATAGGAAGTGTCTTCGCATTCGCCACTATCGTAATCGACGGATATCGTTCAAGCATCATGCTGACAAGAGAAGAATGGTCCGGTTCCATATGGTTCACAACCAGATAGTCGACCTGACGGTCTCCTACCGCTTCGTCTATATTTGCAAGGAACTCATCCTCGAAACCGCTCTCCACAGTATCAATCAGCGCAACTTTCTCATCTGCAACCACATACGAATTATAACTCACTCCTACAGGAAGAGGCCACAGACCTTCAAACAACACCTTATCGTCATCGTTAACGCCTACATAATAAATCCTATCGCTTATCTTTTTCATATTTATGACAATTTGGAAAATAACACTATACAAGGAACACCAAGAAACCTGTACCGGAAAGGACAGCAAACACAAAGGTTGCCAATTCCGGTTTCTTCAAAAAAAACACAGGCAGGGAAAGAACAAAAAGGAAATGCCAAGGATCGAACATCCTCAGACATGCATATGCTGTCATACAGACAAATCCTGCTGCATACATCAGTGACCTGAACACTACCTTATCATCGTCCGCCTTGGCAGCAACGCTTATCGAACTCATTGACAAAGCCGGGAAGAGCAAGGGCCAACTTCCGAATGAATGGGAGCACACATAATATGATCCATATACGGCCAGAAGGCCAAAAAGAAGGAAGACATAGATTATGCCCTTTCCGCGACTCACAAACACAGTATGCCTTACAGCACGGATTATCATATATCCGAATACCATCAAGATCAGAGGTTCCATCAGGATCAGGGTACCGAAACTGAAATACAGCATCGCAAGACCGCAGGCAACAGTCAGAATCAGACATATGCCTGATCTGGTCTTTTCTGATTCAGTCTTGCTGAATCCTGAATAGAAATGAAGGAAGACAACAGTCACAGTCAGAAAAAGAGCAGTCTTCCAGTCCACTTTATAATCCGCTGCAGCCAATGCCGTACCGAGCAGCACGCCTGACAGAGAAATCAGCAACGAAGATCTTTTCATATACGGTTTTCTTGAAAATTCTGCTCACAAAGATACGAATTCCTCCGAGATGCCACAACTCCACCGGTATAGAAGAAGTCTACTTCTTCCTGAAAACAACATTATTGGTCAGAAGGAAATTGAGGATACCGGAAAAACACATCGCAACAATACTGCAGACAAGCACATCCCAACCAGTAAAACGCTCTATAAGAAGCATTGTTCCCAAACGAAATAAAAACACTCCCGAACACGAAAGATTATATGTCACATATCTCTTCACAAAGAAACCCATGCTCCGCCTACTGACCACCCTGTCCTTCCAGACATAGAAATAAAAGATCGTGAAATTTACCAGTACTGCACATTGAAAAGAAAGGACAGGTGAAAGTATATACTCTCCAAAATACCCTCTCGTAAAAGCAAAGTCGGACAAGAGCCACAGGACAAGCATATCTGTCAAAGTGCCTATAATGCTTGTCCCGAGAAACTTCACATATCTTACCAATACAGGAAGCATGTCATGAGAACTTATGCGGAGGATCCATCACTGCATATTCCTTTGCATCCTTAACTATGGTAATCAGATAGATAACCGCCAGCACAGCGAGTATAGATACAGCGGCATAATCCATCGCTCTGAATGTCATTTCATATCCAAAGACCGTGATTTCATGCGAAAATCCGCTCAAGTCCGGAATAAGCACAAAGAGTGTATTGACAATCACCATTATGATCCTGAATTCAGTAGGACCAAGTTTCGCATAAGTCAGCCTGAATTCCTTTTTCAGATGGGCGTTTATACTTACATTGATAGTAAGCATGAAGTAGAAGGCCAGGATCATCAATGCCAGATCAAGATGCATGAGTCCGGAAAGGCCGATACCAAGGACCATCACAAACTCATTTATGGCATCGACAGTATGGTCCAGATAATAGCCGTATACAGGTCTCTGACGATTGCGGACCCTAGCCAAAGTGCCGTCAAGGGAATCACCGTACCAGTTGATCACGAAACCGAATGAACTGAGCCATAGCCAGCCTATATTTCTTGACGAAAGAATATATCCGACCGCAATCACGACAGCACCGAAAACACCTATGTAAGTCAGGATATCCGATGTCATCCATTTCGGCTGACGCTCAGCCAGCCACACAAGAATCTTCTTTTCCGCGGCATTCAGTATAGATGTCTGTATACGTACCGCATCTGCTTTATTTCCTGTCATAAGGTCTTATTTTATGTAATTCAGTACGGTGGATTTACAAGAAATATCCCATTCGTACAGACAAATATCCGCAAAGTACAAACAGAACATCTTAGACACGATTTTTGCATCATACAAACATATAAGACAAACAATCGAAACAATGAAAAGCAATCTTATCAAGGAATTACAGACTCTTCTTCCCGACAGCGCCACCTATGGAAATTTCTGGATATACAGACATCTCGGCACAAATGTGAACAGTGAGGTAAACAAGCCCGGTAAACTGAATGCATTGGCCATCATAATCTGCAAAAAAGGAGATATGGACATAACATGCAACTTCAGAAGATTCACTCTTGAAGAAAATTCCGTATTCATATCACAACCGCATAACACCTTGAGTCTTTCAGTCACTGAAAATTTCGACGGGTACATCATGGCTACAGAGGAACGGGAATTGTCCGACTATACGATTGACCCGAAATACATTCCGGAACTTCTGGACAAGGCCTATGATTCGCCCCTGATCCGTCTTAAAAAAGAAGAGACCGACAAGATATGCAGAGCGATGGAAATGATATCGGAATATATAAAGGAAAAATCCGAAAGTCCTTTCAAATCCAGCATAATAAAATCAACATTAAGCACATTTGCTTACGTAATTGCAGATATACTGTACTCTCATCTTCCGACTATGGAATATGAACAGCGGTCAATGAAGAGAGACAAGGAACATTTCAACAGATTTCTCAAACTATTGAGCGAGAACTATCTCAAGCAACGGGAAGTAGGATGGTATGCAGACCGGATGAATCTGACCCCAAGATATCTGACGACGGCAATCCGCAAGATAAGCGGATACACTGTATCAGAATGGATATCCCGATTCATCATAAAAGATGCAAAATACCTGCTGAAACATTCAGACATGACTGTTCAGCAGGTAGCATATGAACTGAATTTTCCAAATCAATCCTTCTTCGGAAAATTCTTCAAGAAGAATACAGGTATGAGTCCCGGAACATACAGGACTTCACCAGAATAATTTACCGGTCAGACCAGTTCTTGAAGGCATCCATTATCACAGTAGGACGTCCGTCTTCCGTAAAAGCACCTAACTTATACTGAGACGGTCTGCATTCCGGTTCCCAGTAGAACACACCTTTGCAGCGTCCGTTTGTGTAATTGATTGACTCACGTATGACTCTGGCAAGTTGCCTCCGGCCTCTTTCAAGTCTGGCAGGATCATTCTCATCCACATAGAATCCGGTCTCCACGATCATCACATCGCATCCGAACTTATCGCTCACGTAGCGGATATTCTCAATACAATCAGTTATGGTCTGGTCTTCATCTGTCCTGAAGCCTCCGTCAAGAGCCCAATACGGATATAGGGACATTCCTATCATATCCCATTTGGCACCATTGTCTTTAAGGATGCCTAGATTCCAGTCATACAGGTCCTTGTCAAATCCGTTGTCAAGATGAACCATCACCATGGCATCCGGAAAAACACTCTTGCAGGCATCATAACCCGCTGCAAAAAGCCCGGCATATTGTTCCGGATTCCTTTCCGCATGTCCCATGGACTCGATGATCGTAGTATTGCCGTTCTCATCAAGTTCAGGCCAGCCAAGTTCATTTGACTTCACTGACCATAAGAAGCCGTTTCTTGTCTCATTTCCGACCTGGATCCATTTGGGTTCTATACCATTATCCTTCAACATCTGAAGTACGTCTACAGTATGAGCCTTAAGATCTTCCTTCATCTGCTCATAAGAATGACCGCTCCACGATGCAGGAATATTCTGTTTGGCAGGATCGGCCCACCAGTCGCTGTAATGGAAGTCCAGAAGAATCTCCATATCAAGAGCCTTCGCCCTTTTGCATTTTATCAGAAGGTCCTCCTTTCCGCACCAGTTTCCATGTCTTGAAGGATCGACCCAGACACGATGACGCACAGCATTCAGTCCAAGTTCCTTCATCAAGGCCGTGCATTCTCGTTCCTGACCGTCATTATTGTAAAACTTATAACCCTTTGATTCATATTCAGTACACCATCCGATATCGGCTCCGAGCCAGAACTCCGGTTCCGAAGTCTCATGGTTGAAATCTCGTGCACACGAACATAAGGTCAGAACAATAAACAGTAATATATTCTTTTTCATTTCAAATATGCATCTATGAATGAACAGCCATCTGAAGAACCTCTGTAAGAGTCGGATGGGTATGAATTATATCCTTGAACTCTTCAAGGGTGGTTTTTCGGTTTATCAACGCACATACCTCCTGAATTATATCAGAGGCATGAGGTCCAAAAAGATGACAACCTAAGATAAGACCGTTTTCAGCATCAGTAACAATCTTGCAGAAACCGTCGGTCTCCCCCATCGTCACTGCCTTTCCGTTGGCGCGGAAGAATGATTTAAGGCATTTCACCGCCAGTCCTTTTTCCTTACACTCATCCTCTGTCAATCCGACACTTGCAGCCTCCGGTGAAGTGAATACTGCAGCAGGCATGACAGACAGATCTATACGATTTCCGATACCCATGATATGATCAAGCGCCACTATACCCTGGAAGGTGGCCGCATGGGCCAGCATCATCTTTCCGTTAATGTCTCCGACAGCATAGATGTGCGGAATATTGGTCTGCATGGTCCTGTCATCAACAACAATACCCCTAGGAGTGAACTCGATTCCGACATCAGACAGATTCAGAGAATCCACATTCGCCTTTCTTCCGACAGCCATCAGAACCTTGTCTGCAATGACAGATTCATCCTTTCCCTTACGGACATAACTGACTTTGTATTCACCATCCTGGTATTCAATGCCAGTAACCTGCGCTTGAGTATTTATTTCAATACCGCGCTTTCCAAGGCTCTGTTTCAATCTCTTTGCAAGGTCCGTATCAAAACGAGGCAGTATGTCCTTACAATATTCCAGCACTATGACCTCACTTCCAAAACTGCGGAAAACAGAGGCGAATTCAAGGCCGATCACACCTCCACCTATAACGCATAGTCTTTGCGGAACTTCCTCAAGATCGAGAATATCCTTCGATGTCAGGACACCTGGAAGATCGGCTCCTGGAACTGGCAAGGATGCCGATACGGAACCTGTCGCTATGATTATATTATCGGCACTGAATTCCACAGAACCTACCACCACGGTATGCTCATCCTTGAAATAAGCCTTTCCATGAACCAGAGTAATAAGTTTATGTCCGAGAAGCCCTTCAACGCCACCACGGAGTTGCTCCACCACAGCATTCTTTCTCGTGACAACTGACTTGAAGTCAAACTTGAAGTCAAGACCAGTAATTCCAAAATCTCCTGCATCACGAAGTCCATCCAGAACTTCTGCATTCTTGCAGAAAGACTTTGTCGGTATACATCCTTCATTGAGACATGTACCACCGACATGACCAGACTCAATCAGAACAACTTCCACACCCCTTTTTGCAGCAAGCAGGGCGGTTTCATATCCGCCCGGCCCTGCACCTATTATAATTATCTTCATATCTTCAATGTAATTTCCATGAAGTGACAAATTATCCGTGTTAAAGATTTCTCCACTCACTTCGTTCGGTCGAAATGACAAAATTCGACTTATAGTCAGCCCTAATGTCTATTCTATCAAATCAAATCAGACCAAATTAAATCAGATCAGATCCTTGTAACGAAGTACCGGCTGACGGGCCGCAGTAGTCTCATCAAGACGACGAACAGGTGTAGTGTGAGGCGCCGTCTTCAATGATTCAGGATCCTCTGCCGCCTCTGCTGCAATATGCTTCATGATTTCGATGAATCCGTCCAGAGTTTCCTTTGACTCTGTCTCCGTAGGCTCGATCATTATGGCCTGATGGAAGAGAAGAGGGAAATAGATTGTCGGAGCATGGAAGCCGTAATCCAGAAGTCTCTTCGCAACATCCAGAGTAGTCACTCCTGTCGACTTATCCTTCAGACCATCAAATACGAACTCATGCTTGCATACAGATGGAATAGGAAGTTCGAAGCAATCCTTCAATGATTCCTTGATATAGTTCGCGCCTAATACAGACAACGGACCCACCATCCTTACATTCTGCTTACCGAGCATCAATATATATGTATAAGCCCTGAGCAGGACTCCGAAGTTACCCATGAATCCGGAAATTCGTCCGCATGGTTCACCATCTGCATCTGCGAGATAATAAAGTCCGCTCTCATCGCTCATTACCTTCGGAACAGGAAGATGCTTGACAAGATGAGCGGCAACGCCTACCGGTCCTGCACCCGGACCGCCACCTCCGTGAGGGGTAGAGAATGTCTTATGGAGATTGAGGTGAAGGACATCAAATCCCATATCTCCCGGGCGTACCATTCCTACCAAAGGATTCATATTCGCTCCGTCATAATATAGAAGACCGCCACATTCATGGACAAGAGCAGCAATTTCCCTTATATCCTTTTCAAAAAGACCGAGAGTGTTAGGGTTGGTCATCATTATACCCGCAATCGTGTCATCAAGCAAAGGCTTAAGGTCCTCGACATCAACAAGGCCGTTTTCCTTTGATTTCACCTGGACGATCTCCAAGCCACAGACTGCAGCAGAAGCAGGATTTGTACCGTGGGCACTGTCCGGAACAATAACCTTGGTACGTTTAAGGTCTCCACGAGACATATGGTACTGACGGATGACCATCAGACCTGTCAATTCTCCGTGAGCGCCTGCAAACGGATTCAAGGTGAACTCAGCCATTCCTGTAATTGCAGACAAGGCCTTGGCCAGATGGTCATAGACCCATAGGGCTCCTTGCACTGTGGTATCCGGCTGCAGAGGATGCAGTCCGGAAAATCCAGGATGAGAGGCAATCTCCTCATTTATCTTCGGGTTGTACTTCATGGTACAACTTCCCAAAGGATAGAATCCCGAATCCACACCGAAATTCATCTGTGACAGATTTGTATAATGACGGACAACATCGAGTTCACTCACCTGCGGCAAAGCAGGCTCATCGGAACGGACCAGCCCTGCAGGCAGATCGGAAAGTGTCGCATCCCATTTGCGCGAAGGCAGTGAATATCCCTGTCTTCCTTCCTTGGAAAGATCAAAGATCAGTTTATCGTAGTATTTCATGCCTTGATCTTCTTTATAACAGATACCACATAATCAATATCCTCCCTGGCTATTCTTTCTGTAGCGCAGAAGTTAACCAGACCAGGCTCAACCTCGACTGCTCCGAAAAAGCCCTCTGCGAGCAGAGTATTCTGCAGTTCTTCGACAGGAAGAAGAGATTTCAATGTAAACTCTTTCAGGAAAGGCTTGTCGTTAACCTTCTCGAAGAGACCTGTCTCAAGCAGACTATCATGCAGATAATGAGCAGCACCGTAACTGAGTTCATTGACCTGACGAAGGCCTTTCGGTCCCATAAGAGACATATAGACAGTAACATACAAAGCCATCAAAGACTGGTTCGAACAAATATTGCTCGTCGCCTTCTCACGACGGATATGCTGCTCACGGGCCTGAAGAGTAAGCACATAAGCACGTTTTCCGTCTACATCTCTTGTCGCTCCGACTATACGTCCCGGGAGTTTACGGACATGATCTTTCTTACATGCAAGAAATCCGACATATGGGCCACCGAAACACATAGGTACTCCTAGACTCTGAGAATCACCGCAGACTACATCAGCACCCCATTCTCCCGGAGTCTTTATGACTGCAAGTGAAGACGGATCGGAATATACCATGAACAAACCCTTCTGAGCATGCACGGCATCAGCAAAGCCGGTAAAGTCTTCGATCACACCATACCTGTTTATACCAGGAACCAGAACTCCCGCAACATCACCTGCAGCAAGTTCTGCTGCAAGCGCTCCATACGAAGTCTGTCCGTCCTGACATGGAATGAATCCGAGTCCTATACCATTGAACTTTGCATAAGTCCTGACAACATCAACAACATGAGGAAGAAGACCCTCAGACAAAAGTACCCTGGTCTTCTTCTTTGTAGAAGCCATGGCCATCATCATAGCCTCTGCCGCTGCTGTAGCACCATCGTACATGGAAGCGTTCGTACAATCCATACCCGTCAATTCGGTCATCATAGACTGATACTCGAAGATATATCTGAGAGTACCCTGAGAGACTTCCGGCTGATATGGAGTATAGGCTGTAAGGAATTCAGAACGGGATATGATATGAGGAATCACCGCTGGAGAATAATGGTCGTATGCACCAAGACCACAAAGACAGAACAGATTTGTATTCTGCTCGGCAAGACCTTCGAAATACTGACGCACCTCGTGCTCGGACATAGCGTCAGGAAGATCATATTCTTTACGGTAGATGACAT
>JAZRGY010000094.1:0-7972 GCA_045644485.1 Candidatus Cryptobacteroides sp.
CCTTACAAGACCTACAAGGATTACTTCAATGTATACACAGCCGTTTCGGTATCGCCTGAATCAGGTATCGGAAGCGTGAACACCATCATCTACAACAAGTTCAACACCACAGCCAAAGGCGGAGTCACCCTCAGCGGACGCAATGGAGAAAGCGACTTCAACTATATCATGAAGTACATCTGCGACTCCGGAAAGGTCTATCCAGAAGACCTGAACCAGACTCTCGTAATCATGGTTCCTAATACCTATGACTACGGCGGAATCTGCTACATGTGGGACGAGGGATTCGCCATCGCCTACTGCCCTATGAGCAACTACGGCTATCCTCTCGATTTCAGAGGAGTGGTGCAGCATGAGGCCGGCGGACACGGATTCGGAAAACTCGGTGACGAATACATCTATCACAATGCTTTCATTGACGCCTGCTCATGCTCATGCTGCGGACATGTATTCGAATTCAACATGGCTAAGGCAAAAGGCTGGTACGACAACCTCTCTCTCTCAGGAAAGATGAGCGAAGTACCTTGGAGTCATCTTATCTTCCATGAGAAGTACAGCGAATTCGTTGATGTATTCGAAGGTGGATTCATGCACACCCGCGGAGTATACCGCTCGGAGCAGAACAGTTGTATGAACAACGACATCCCTTACTACAGCACCATCAGCCGTGAGTCGATCGTCAAGAGGATCAAGAGATATGCCGGCGAGGAGTATTCATTCGAAGATTTCGTAGCGAACGATGTTATCGAGGTGGAAATGACAGAAACAGATACCAAGTCATTTGACAGCGGATACTTGTTCAAAAACCAGGCATCACAGCAGCATGAACCGGTATTCATGGGTAAACTCCCGGATATTAAATAATGGAGGGAAAAGTTATGAAGAAAACCTATATTTTGACATTGGCAGCGCTTCTTGCATTTGGCTGCAACAAGATCGAGACTCCTGAAATTACTGATGAAGGAGCAATGCGATTCAATGTACAGTATCCTACGACCAAGGCTACGGAGACAGATTTCGAGGCCGGAGACAGGATGGGAGTCTACATTACAGAATATGAGAACGGAAAGCCTCTGCCTCTACAACTCGGAGGAAACTACAAGAACAACAATCCGGTAACCTTCGACGGTAAGAAATGGACCGCAGACCCTGTAATATACTGGGGAGATGGCAAATATGACGTATATGCATATTATCCTTTCTGCATGCCGTCATCCGTGGACGAAATGCAGTTCAGCGTTGCCCTTGACCAAAGGAAAGAAGAGACTGTCGACGCTCTGAGTGCATACGAGGCGAGCGATTTCCTTTATGCACACAAGAAGGGTGTCACATCGGAGAACGGAGAAGTGGACCTTCTCTTCAAGCATAAGATGAGCAAGTTTACAGTAAACATCCTTAAGGGAGCGGACTTCGAAGGCGACATTCCGTCAGACTTGACAATATATCTCCACAGCACGGTGACAGACTGTCTTATCGACCTTTCAACAGGAGACGTTGTGAAGGATCCGTATGCACCGGCAAAGACAATAACTACACGGAAGGTCGACGACGATTCCTATACAGCCATTGTCGTTCCTCAGATGCTGACCAACAAGAAGCCTCTCGTTGAAATCATCTTCAAGGATGTGTCATACATGATAGAAAGAAAGTTCCAGTTCAAGACCGGTATGCACCATATCCTCAATGTGACACTGAACAACAACCCTGACAAGGTGAAAATCGAAGTCGGAGGAGAGATTGAAGGTTGGAATTAAAAGTGTATATTTGAGGTCATGAAATCATCAGCATACATAATATGTCTGATTGCAGGCCTCTCTGCGGTCTCATGCACTGAAACTCCCGATGTCCGGGAGTTTCAGGTGCCGGAGATCGTAAACATAATCTCAATACCAGAAATCAATACTGCAGTACTTATTTCAGACCTGAAGGAAATTCCTGACGGAAAATTTGAAACAGGATTCTACCTTGGATCCGATAAGAGCAACCTGCAACGTACAAATGCTGTGCTTGAAGGTAGGCGTTTCTCTATGGAAGTTCTGAATCTCAGGGAAAACACCACATATTATTTCAAGGCTTATGTGACAAACGGAATCAATGAGATTGCCTCTGGATTGGAATCATTCATCACCGGCTCAAAACCGGTGATTCCTGATGAACCGGAAGAACCGGCACCGGACAAACCTGATGAACCAGAGATACCGGATGAGCCGGAAAACCCTGAAGTACCGGAAAATCCGGAGACTCCGGAAGTACCGGCACCGGAAAATCCTGATGAACCAGAAACTCCGAATGAGCCGGAAAACCCTGGAATACCGGAAGACCCTGACACTCCGGAAGTACCGGATGAGCCGGAAAATCCGGACGAGGACGAGCCGGACGAACCCATTGAATTTTCTGTCAATATCATCGAGACGAGCGCAAACTACAATGATGATATCCTTGAACTCACAGCATTACTCAGTGGAGAAATACAACTGATAAAAGATTGCTGGTTCATGGTCGGAACCGATCCTGAACATCTGTCCAAAATCAAGGGATCCATTGAAGAAAACGTAATCAAGGCCTATCTGATGGGTCTGGATGAAGGATTATATTTCTATAAAGCCGTAATAACAGACGGCGTCGAAACAAATGAATCAGACATATGTCAAATAACCATATCCCCGAATTAGCCTATCTACTGTCAGAAGTAGAAAAGAAATACGGCAGAAGAATCGCTACCACAACAGATTTTGAATCCCTTTCTGTAGTAATAGAACACCAGACAGGAGAACTCCTGTCCTCATCGACACTGAAAAGACTCTGGGGATATGTGACTCTCAATCCAACACCAAGAATTTCCACTTTGAACATACTGTCACGGTTTATCGGTCATAGGGATTTCAAGACATTCTGCCAGTCACTCACGGACAGTAAGATATTCTCATCGACATTCTTCTCCTCACGTCATCTTACCGTCTCAGATCTTGCGGAGATGACAAAGGTAACCATAGGTTGGGCACCTGACAGGATTGTCGAGATAAGATATCTGGGACAATTCCTGTTCGAGGTCGAGAGATCGATCAATTCCAAGTTGAAGTCAGGAGACAGATTCGAACTTTCCGACATAATTCTCGGATACCCTCTTTCCATCTCCCGCATCCTCCGAAACGGAGAATACACTCCTGCTTATGTGGCAGGACAGAATGGGGGAATCAACCTACTGAAGGTAGAATAGGTAATCATAATCTTTCAGACGCCTCCTTGAACATTTCGTCAAGAGACATGGAATCCATGTTTTCTTCAGTCCGGACAGGCTCCTGGATATGACCATGTCGGCTTTCCGTTTCCTTCTCCTTTACAGGTATGTCGATTTGTTCTTCCAGTATCGGCAGTGATTCTTCACTTTGCACCGGAAGCGGCATCTTGGGTTCCCGGACAGAAACAGCCACATTCCGGACGAGGCACCATATCCCTGAGGCAACCAGAAGAGTTACAATCAGGGATATGATATATATGAAAGTCTTCCTTCTGCCAGTCTTCAGTACGGAGGACTTCACTTCTGTCATTGTCTTGAAGCGCCTTTCCCTGTTCCTGCAAAGACAACGGGAAACAACATGAGAATAATATCCCGTCATCTCGCTCATAATCATTCCCAATGACCATATGTCACTTCTACAGTCAATATGCTCTCCGGAAAGAAGTTCCGGTGACGCATAAATCTTTGTGCCCGCAGGTATCTTGAATGCATTGTACGAGTCTGCATCGGAAAGTCCGAAATCAATCAACTTGACATTCTGGCCATTGTAGGTTATGAGTATGTTTTCAGGCTTGAGGTCCCGATGGAGAACCTGCTTCTTGTGCATATATTCCAGAGCATCGCAGAGTTCGCAGATGATCTTTTTTGCCAGAGATTTGTCTATACCGCCTTTTGAAATCAGTTCCTCAAGGCTGCATCCGTCAATCCACTCCATCACGATACATCTTCCCACATCCGGAAGATCTACCATTCCGTAGTACTGACAGATATTATTATGGGTGAGGGAAAAACCGATGTTGAAATCCTTCCTTAGAAGTTCCTCGTAAAGAGGGTTCCCTCTGTACTCCGGCTTCAATGCCTTATAGACAAAGAATCTTCCGTTCTTGATGGCCTTATACAGAATATTGAATCCATCTTCGGAATCATGAACGATTTCGAGGTCGGCAGATGAGACAGGAATACCTGAATCATTGATATTCTGAAAAAAGCCTGATGGTCCAATCATAAAGGTCAGATAAGTACTCAAAGATAAGGCTTTTTTATTAAATTTGCGTGATATGAAAACGGCCGTGAGACATATTCTATGCGTGATTTATGCACTTTTGTCGGTACTCTGCGCAAAAGGGCAGACATTGAACCGATATGAACTTTTATGTAAGGAATGTCTCGAACTTAAAGACAAGGTGAACAGCGGGATCACAGTGTCGCGCGCTGAAGCATCTGAACTCATCGAAAGGTTTGTCATGATGAACGCAGAAATAAAGACTGAGTCAAAATCCATGAGCGATGCAGACAGAATCCGTTTCGAAGCAATAAACAGATGGTTCTCGACAGGCATCAGACCATTGGTACTTGACCATAGGCCACTGGTTGAAAATACGCCTTTTTCTGTCAGATTTCTGGATGTACCATACGACAGGAGCGTTGTTGGATATAATAAAGATCAAGCAGTTTCAACAAGGCACGCGGATGTTCATAAAAACCATAAGACATATATTCTGACTGGTGTATCAGTTCCCAACACATCATACGGCGCCTTGATAGGATATCAGTTCAAGAAATGGGGCGGATATGTACGGTTCAGCAGCAACTTCAGATCTTCCACTCCGAAATACTCCTGCTTCAGCGATGGAACGATCAAAGACCAGAATCAATTCTGGCCAAGCGGAAACTCATTCAGATCATACATGACAGCAAGTGCAGGCCTGTTATATGGTCCCGTCGAATGGCTTAGTATCTACGGAGGCTTAGGCTACGGAAGAAGTCACCTCGACTGGGAAGACATTGACGGATATCACGCCCGTGTAGAAGACCTTTCATTCAAAGGACTCATGCCGGAAGCAGGTATCCTGACTTCATGGAAGTTCATTGCCTTAGGCCTCGGTGTGTCTACAATAACTTTCCACACATTCTCTTTTGACATTTCTTTAGGAATATCTTTCTGATCCTCTATAATCATGAAACGCAGAGACTTTTTCAAGACCACAGGACTTCTGGCCGCAGGGGCAGCACTCTCCGGATGCACATCACGCGCTTCCGAAGGATTCAATTTCAACAGACTCGGCAAAGGCGACGGCCTGAAGTTGAGTTTTGAACCATATGAACTCCTGCTGAAACATACCTTCACGGTGTCTTCCTATTCACGCAAGACAACTCCCGGGGTACAGGTCCGTATTGATTATGAGGGATTTACAGGATATGGAGAGGCTTCCATGCCTCCATATCTCGGACAGACCGTCGAGAGCGTGTGCGCCTTCCTGAGCCGTGTCGACCTCGAACAGTTCCGAGACCCTTTCCGTCTTGAAGAAATCCTTGCATATGTAGACAGTCTTTCACCTGGCGATAATGCAGCCAAGGCTGCAATAGACATTGCCCTGCACGATCTGACAGGCAAACTCATGGGACAGCCATGGTGGAGAATATGGGGGCTTGACCCGTCCAAGGCCCCTGACACGACATTCACCATAGGAATAGATACTGCTGATGTAGTCCGTGAAAAGACACGTGAATGTGCCGACAGATTCAATATCCTCAAGGTCAAGGTGGGACTGGACAACGACAAGGAGATGATCACCACCATCCGGGAAATCACTGACCTTCCTCTTGCTGTAGATGCCAACCAGGGATGGACAGACCGAGAACAGGCCTTGGACGAGATATTCTGGCTCAAGGAGAACGGAGTCGTCATGGTCGAACAGCCGATGGCAAAAGAAAGGAGGGACGACAACGCGTGGATAACCGAACGCAGTCCCCTTCCTATATTCGCAGACGAATCGATCCAACGCCTGGCGGACATTCCTTCAATAAAGGGCGCATATCACGGCATCAACATAAAACTGATGAAATGTACCGGAATGAGGGAAGGATGGAAGATGGTCAACTATGCACGGGCAGAAGGCATGAAGGTAATGGTAGGATGCATGACAGAGACTTCATGCGCAGTATCTGCCGCAGCCCAACTTGCTCCTGCAGTGGACTTCTGCGACCTTGATGGCAACCTACTGATAACCAATGACCTTTATCAAGGAATGGAGGTAATTGACGGACATATTGTCCTGCCTGACCGTCCGGGTATCGGAGTTAAACTTCTTTAATACTTTCTCATCGGAACATAGAGACAAGTACCTCCGAGGTCTGGAGTTCAAGGTCGGGATTGTAGGTGTCGTGCCTTACCATGCCTGTACCTCTCGCATACCATGTATCCGCTATGGTATGTCTGTTGCGGCCCATACCTTTCTCAACCTTACGTTCCCTTACCACCATACAATCGAAGGTTCCGGCAGGAGTGGATATGGTCTCCGACCTGAGGACTTTCCTTTCAGTAACGGTAACCTTCATGGTAAGCCCGAGTGCCTTTACAGATGCGTATACGTCAGGAAGAACATCACCCGGAGCCATATCAGAAGGCAAGGTGGATTCTCCTCCCGATGAGGTTATCTTAGCACCGGAAGGAAGCAGAGTCCTGAAGACTGCTGCAACAGATTCCGCAACATCAAGAGTTACAGACCCCTGATTTACGCTAGCAGAAAGTTCAGCCGGCTCGTCACCATAATACGGCTTGCGCTTATGGTTAAGGATATGTGATGTATAATCAATAAGCGTACTGCCCCCTATCTGTCTCACCGTTCCTATTGTCATTGTATGATACCACTTGACATCTCCCTCTGAAGTGGTCCTTACATACTCCAGGACAGTATCGGCCATATTGCAGAAATACGGAGCCGTCTCCTGTCCCATCAGATCCGCCGCAGCAGACACAAAAATCGCCAATGTGTATAACAGTTGTTTCAGTTTCATAAATCCATTCACGATACATACGATTACGCGAAAGTAAGAACTTTTCCTGAATAAGTGTCTTGAGAATAAAGGATTCTTTACATATCTTTGCTGACAAGATTGGTAGCCGTGGGTCGGTGAAGAGAAGAGTCCCACAACGCGATATAGGCATAGTCGTATAGCCTGTATTGCGTTTTTTTGTTTTATACGGCATAATGATTTACAGCGAAATGGAAAACACGTTGGAAAAGGTGGCGATAGAATCGCTTATCTATGAAATCCGAGGACAGAAAGTGATGCTGGACAGAGATCTGGCAAGACTTTATGGAGTTGAAACCAAAGTTCTGAATCAGGCAGTCAAGAGAAACATAAAGAGATTTCCTGAAGACTTCATGTTTCAACTTAGCAATGAGGAGTGTTTAAGGTCACAAATTGTGACCTTAAATATGAAGCAAGGTCACCATTTGAAATATCTGCCTCATGCATTTACTGAACAAGGTGTTGCGATGTTAAGTAGCGTTTTGAGGTCCGAAGCAGCAATAGAAGTAAACATCCGGATAATGAGGACATTTGCTGCCATCCGTAAATATCTTTTCACAACTCAACAAATCAGTGCTGAGTTGGAAGCAATCAAGGTAAAACTGGAACTGTTGGAAAGAAACGATGAGGAGAATCTGGAGGCAATCAATGACTTATCAGAGGACATGAGGCAGGAAATAGACACAATCTATCAGGCAATCGCTGCACTGTCGGTCAGAGAACCTGCAAAACCAGACCCACCAAGAAATAAGATCGGATTCAAGACCGGAGTTGACAAGGTATAAGAACTTTTCCTGAATAAGGTAACAAAAAAGCATCTGCGGATTTTCGCAGATGCTTTTTTTGTGGTCCCTGCAGGGCATGATCCTGCGACCCCCTGATTATGAGTCAGGTGCTACTAACCAACTGAGCTAAGGG
>JAZRGY010000095.1:0-13541 GCA_045644485.1 Candidatus Cryptobacteroides sp.
CAGAACGACATGGCTACGATCCGACTTATGGTCTGAGCATCTACCATTGAGGCTGAGCCTGTGAAGGAACTCTTTGTTGCAGTTCCGTATGCTATGACAATTGTCTCCTCAAGGCTCTCTGTATCAGGTTCAAGGGCCACATCGACCTTTGTGCGCCCTTCTACCGGTATTTCCTTCGTCGTATATCCTATTGATGAGAATATGAGGACTCCGTCTTCCGGTATTGTAAGTGTGTATTCGCCTTCTCCGTCTGTGCTGACTCCGACCATCGTACCTTCGAGATGGACAGATGCATATGGTATGGGCTCATTTGTTGATGCATCCGTCACCTTTCCCTTTATTGTCAGGGGTGTTTCCTGTGCTGATGCTGCGATTGCCGTCAAGGCGGTCAGAAATGTTAAGATCAGTTTCATCTTGACAATCATTAATAATTATACATAAAACGGCAGGCTGATTGTCAATAAGGTTCAGGAGGTCCAGATGGCATTTATTGTGCCAGACCAATACTTGCATCCGACTCGTGAATTCTTGAAAAATGATAAAAACCACTATCTTGCCGGGGAATCTTTTGAATCAAGGAAAAAGTGTATCACAGATTGCGAGAAAATATGGAATTCATCGCAACACGATGCGTAAATATCTTGTTGAAATGCAAAAAATGCAAGAAAATACACTTTTGTAAAACTTACACTATACAAAAATGGAACGGGCACGGGCTATAATTCGTAAGTAAATCCCTAAAAAATTCGAAATTATTTCATATAAAATGTTAAAAAAATGTTACAGAGTATCATAAAACGTTGTTTTTAAGATGTTTGGAATTTTAAAAAACAATGCCGAACTTTGTAAGAAATGGTGTTATAAAAAACGCCCGATTATTAGTGCATGAAAAATTAAAGTGTAGTGTACTTATAAAAATAATCAAATCAATATTTATGTTTAACTTTTTTACCGAGCTTATGTATGAGTAGAAAATTATTCACAATCGCCCTGTGCTTTCTGATGAGCATAGGCGTGGCTCTCGCTCAGAACACAGTATCCGGAACAGTTGTGGATGCTGAAACTGGCGAACCGGTAGTAAGTGCCGCCGTACAACTTAAAGGCGACGCAAGTGTTTATGCAATGACAGACGACGCTGGTAGTTTCATTATTGAGGCTCCTGCAAACGGTGTCCTTGTAGTAAGCAGTCTCGGTTATCATTCAGCCGAAGTAAATGTCGGCAGCAACACCAGCCTTACTATTGCTCTCGAAGCGGATACACATCTGCTTGATGACGTAGTTGTGGTTGCGTATGGTACTGTCCGCAGAGAGGCTGCAACCGGAAGTGTTACATCAGTAAAGAACGAGCAACTCGCTCAGGTTCCTGCAACCTCAGTGGACAAGATGCTCGCAGGTAAGATGGCCGGTGTGACCATCACATCAGGATCTGGCCAGCCAGGTTCTACATCTACCATCCGCGTCCGCGGTATTTCATCAATCAACGCAGGCAACGAGCCTCTGTGGGTTGTCGATGGTATTCCAGTAATGTCAAGCGACTTCCGTCAGTTGTCAAATGCCGGTGTGGGTGGCGGTTCATCTTCTACCTTCCTTAACCCTAACGACATCGAGTCAATCACAGTCCTCAAGGATGCTGCTGCGGCTTCAGTATATGGCTCGCGTGCTGCAAACGGTGTCATCCTCGTTACCACAAAGAGCGGTAAGGAAGGAAAGGCACGTTTCACTGCAAGAGCGAAATTCGGTGCTCAGCAACTTATCAACGATAAGAACTGGCGTCCTCTTACAGGTGCTGAACTGATCGACTATCAGAGAACTGCTGCAATCAACGCAGGACATGATCCGTTCGATCCTACAGACCAGTATTATACTCCTGACACTCTTCTTGAAAACGGTACTACAAACTGGTACAAGGAACTTACAAGAGTAGGTTCGCTTCAGGAATATGAAATCAACGCTACAGGCGGTACAAACAAGGCATCTTACTATGCTTCTGCTTCTTACCACGGAAATGAGGGCGTTTTCAACGGTATCGACTACAGCCGTTTCTCTGCACGTGTAAACAGCGACTTCCAACTCCTCAAGTCACTCAAGAGCGGTGCAAGATTCAACCTCAGTTACTCTGACTCCAATTCAGGACAGATGGGTGACCTTTACTATTCGAACCCTCAGTATGCGATGTTCTCTATCCTTCCTTGGACTCCTTTCAAGAATCCTGACGGATCGTTCAATGTGAACATTCCTGAGAACTCAGATACCAACCCTGCAGCAGATGCATACTACGATATCTATAACGATAAGGATTATCGTCTCCAGGGCAGCATCTATCTCGAGTGGAGCCCTATCAAGCAACTCACATTCAAGACTACAAACGCTCTCGAGTTCGTATTTGTAGACTCTAAGCAGTATTGGTCTGCTGAGACTAACAAGGGTACTGCTACTCTCTTCAAGTACTGGACAAAGGACCTTCGTTACACTACTTCAAACACTGTGACTTACGACGACAAGTTCGGCAATCACTCTGTAAGACTTCTCGCAGGACAGGAGGCAATGGTTGATACTTATGACTACCTCGGCGGTTACTCTCCAAATGTCAACCCTCTCATTCCGTTCCCTAACACCTCGACTCCAGAGGCTGACGAGGTTTCTTACAACCTTTCAGACGAGTCTATGGTATCTTTCTTCGGTGTGGCTGACTACAACTATGACAACAAGTACTACTTCCAGGGTTCTGTACGTGCCGACGGTTCTTCACTTTTCGGTGCAGCAAACAGATGGGGTGTGTTCTGGTCAGTAGGTGGTTCATGGAACATCACCAAGGAGAACTGGATGGCCGACACAAGAAACTGGCTCAGTCTTGCTAAACTCAGAGCATCATATGGTGTAAACGGTAACAACAACATCGCTGCTTATCGCGCATATGGTATCTATTCTACAATGACTTACGGTTCATACGTAGGTATGGTTCCTTCACGTCCTGAGAATCCAAACCTCTCATGGGAGAAGAACAGAACTGTAAACGTAGGTCTCGATCTCGGATTCTTCGATGACAGACTCACTGCAAGCGTAGACTGGTACAACCGTCAGACTGAAGACATGCTCCTCAGCAAGAGAGTACCTTATACTACAGGTTTCGGCTCTAACTTCGTGAACATCGGAGCGATCAGAAACCGTGGTGTCGAACTCCAGTTGGAAGGAATCCTTGTAAATACAAGCGACATCCAGTGGACTGCAGGTTTCAATATTGCATTCAACCGCTCTAAGGTTCTCGACCTTGCAGACAGCGAATACCTCAGCGTAAGTGACGGTCGTGCTTCAAGCAATAGTAGTACTCCTGTAAGAATCGTGAAGGACAAGAGCCTCTACACATTCTATCTCCGTGACTGGTATGGTGTGAACCCTTCAAACGGTGATCCTCTCTGGTATGACGAGGCAGGTAACCTTACAAGCGACGTCAATAAGGCACGTTATATCTATGTGGGTTCTCCAGAGGCTAAGGCGACAGGTGGTTTCAATACAAGTTTCACATGGAAGGGTCTTACCCTCTCTGCATACTTCGAATTTGTATACGGAAACAACGTATTTATGGCTTCGCAGTTTGACCTTGACGGCTATGATATGACAGGTAACACTACCACTTACTCTCTCGGGTACTGGAAGAAGCCAGGTGATACAGGTGTTCATCCAAAGCCGGTGGCAGGTAACCCTAAGCGTCCTTATGCAAACTCTACAAGATACCTCCAGGACGGAAGTTACACTAGAATCAAGGATGTTACCCTCTCATATTCTCTTCCTGCAAATGTACTTAAGGCGATCAAGATGCAGGGTATCAGGGTTTATGTAAGTGCTTTGAATCCTTATACATTCCACAATGTGAAGGGCGTTATGGACCCAGAACTTGGATCACTCGGATACTCGATGGGTGCATCACACACAATGGTCAAGTCTTTCGTAGGCGGAATCGAAGTTTCATTCTAAAGTCGACATGAATTATGAAGAAGATATTATATTACATAGGTGCGCTTGCTGCGGCCGTGGCTCTTTCAGGATGTGAAGACTTCCTGACTAAAGCGCCTCAGTTACAGCAATCTACAGACATTACATTGTCAACCTACAGCGGACTTAACGATGCGACTCACGGAGCATATTACTATATCGCCTCTACAGGCTGGTATGGTCAGAGTTGGGTTATCGACGCTGAGATGAGGTCTGGTAACGGTATGAAGTCAAACTTTAAGAATTCTAACCGTTGCACTCAGGCTTACAACTGGAACTATACTGAAGACGGTACTTCGGGTATGTGGTCTACAGCATATGTTACAATCGCAATGGCCAACAACGTCATCGACAATCTCGAAGGCAAGGCCGTAGGTGATGTGACAGAGCAGGATCTCAACAACCTCAAGGCTGAGTGTCTCTTCATCAGGGCATTTGCACATTTCTGCAACGTTCTGACTTATGGACAGCCTTATACTTACTGTGTTGCCAACGATAAGGAAAGCCTTGGTGTACCTTACGTTTACCATACAGACCCTAATGGAAAGCCTGCACGCGAGACCGTGATCTCAAACTACGAGAACATCGTGAAGGACCTTCTCGAGGCAGAGAGCATCATCGATCCTAAGTATGTCGCTACTTCAGTACGTTCTAGCCTTGTGGATCCTCTTGCTGCTGTGAACATCTCGACAATCCAGGCTCTTCTTTCAAGAGTATACCTTTACATGGGTGAGTGGCAGAAGTCTGCTGACTACGCTACAAAGGTTATCGACAGCAAGAAGTACAAGATGTGGACCGCTGAGGAGTATCCTACAGTATGGGGTAACGAACTTGGTTCAGGCGAGGTGATCTTCGAAGTTTATGGAAAGCGTACAAACAGCGCATACGGTTCTTGGGAGGATATCTCTTATCTGACCAGTCCAGCAGGTTCTGGTGACCCTCAGGCTGCTCAGCCGCTCATCGACCTCTACGCAGAAGGTGACGTCCGTCTCGATACTTACAGAACTGACGAGAATGAGGAGTCTGGCATCCTTTGGACTGCAAAGTATCCTGGTAAGGGTGACAATGCTGCTCCGGACTGCAACAACGTCGTTATCTTCCGTCTTTCTGAGATGTATCTCAACAGAGCAGAGGCTCTCATGCGTGGTGCGACTATCGAAGGTGCTACAGCGATTTCAGATATCAACGTGATCACTTCTAACCGTGGTGCTGCCCCTTACACATCTGTAGGTCCTGTTGATATCCAGACAGAGCGTCGTAAGGAACTTGCATGGGAAGGACACTATATCTATGACCTTGCACGTTGGGGTATGGGTGTAGAGCGTGCAGCGGATGACTATCCTCTCCTTACCATGAATCTTAATGTTCCGTTCCCTGACAAGAAGTGGGCACTTCCTCTTCCAAAGAGCGAACTCGACGTAAATGAAAACCTTGTTCAGAATCCTAAATAGTGAAACGATATGAAACTCAATATAAAATATCTTAGTTTTCTTCTTGCCGGAGCCGTAGCATTGGCTTCTTGCGACAAGAATGAGCCGAATGTATTTGACGATAAGGATGCTTTCGTAGCGTTTGACGCTGTGTCTGTGACTTACTCAGAGGATTATTCAGTTGATGGAGCGACTTTCAAGATTCCTGTAACTCTTGCCTCTGTGAAGGGACTTGAGGAGACTGTGAAATTTGAAGTTGTGACTCCAGAGCAGAAGGCTGCCGTTGCAGGTGTAAACTACGAACTTCTTACTACTACAGGTGTTCTTACATTCAATGCCGAGAACCGTACTCAGTATATCGAGTTCAAGACCAAGACTGACGGTGAGTACACAGGTGACCTCAAGTTTTCTGTGAAACTTCTCCCTAGCGAGACTCTTCCTGTAGGATCAGAGTCTGAGTGTACTGTTACAATCTCTGACATCGACCATCCTCTTACATTCATGTTGGGTTCGTATAGTGCGACTGGTAAGCACTTCGTTTCAGGTGCATCACTTGCATGGACAATGACATTCTATAAGGATGCAGAGGATGATCATAAGGTTTGGATTGACAACATCTTTGCAAACGACGGTTGGGCTGCTGATGATACCAGATATTACGGTATCGTGAGTGATGACAACACTACCCTCAACATTCCTTTCGGTCAGGAGTCTGAATATAAGTATAGTAACGGCAATCCGGTAGTCCTTCTTGGTCTCGACGCAAGCGGAAACGGCTATGATACAGGTTCAGTTGATGTTAATATTGTTGTTGACGGAAACAATGTAACTCTTGACTTTGGTACAGAGTGGGGATTCTGGGCAAACATTGAGGGCGCAGGATACATTGGTGTTGTTTCTCCAGGTATAAAGGCCGTTAAAAACTAAATGCTGACAGATTATGAAAAAGATATTATTCGCAATATTTGCAGCGGCAGCAATGTCTGCCGCCTGCACCCAGTTCGAAGAGGATACCGTTCCTTCTTACGACTCTGCGGCGAAGCCGGAAGTTACTGCCACTGTAGTATCTGATACAGAGGTTACAGTAACTGTTACAGCCGGTGCCGGCACTAACTTCTGGGGCTATGCTGTGATGACAGGTGCTCCGGGTGCTACTGCTGACAAACTTGTTGCCAACGGCTATGCAAAGGCTGCCAATGTGGTAGTACAGGGTGAGGAGAAGACTCCTCAGGCTGCACAGGTGAAGTATTCGGAGGAGACAAAGACTGTAACCCTCAACCTTACAGGTCTTACTCCATATACTGACTATACTGTATATGCTGCTGCTGTTTCCAAGATGGGAGTTGTCAGCGAGGTTGCTGAAATCACAGTAAAGACAACTGACGGAACACAGCCTGTTTTGACAGCCGTCGATTTTGAAGAGGCAGATGAAGTACTTACATTCGCTATCTCATTCAACGATCCTGTGTCTCTTACCGGTAACGGTACAGCAAAGGCTTGGTTCTATGCTGAGAACTACTTTGATAAGGCTACTGGTGCACTGATTGTCTACAAGGAAGTCGATATTCCTGCAGATCATATTGTCGCAAGCGGCAAGAATCTTATCGTTGCCGTTCCTGAGGATGAGTATATTCCAGGAGCATATGTTGCCATCACATATTCTGCTGACATCGTGAAGAATGGTGCAGGTGCTGTGAATGTAGCATATGATACACACATTATCGCTTACGATGCTAAGGGCGCTATACAGAAGAAGGGTATCTTCGGATATTATGACTATGCAAACTGGGATTTCTCTCTTGTAGATCCTTCTACTCTTCCTGACGAGCCTGAGGATGAGGAGATTGAAGGCGAAGGGGATGAGGAAGAAGAAGAGGAAAAAGTTCCTGTTTACTTCAGCAATTGGACCGAACTTGTTATGCCAAACTATGTTGTTTCTGACTATCCTCTCGCGGGTAAGACTGGTGAAGGTGGAGTTGAGATTAAAACTTCTGAGGCAAGCGGAAAGACTGTTTCATATCCTGCAAAGACTTTCGGTGTTCTTACTGATTTCATTGCCGGCGTAAAACTTAATGAGCAGCCGTCATATGGATCAACAGTAAGTTATACAATTGCAGAAGGTACATTTGTTGATATCTTTGGTAATGTGAATAACGAATTTACTGCAGAGGATGAATATTTCCACTCATATGGTTACACTCTTGATGATATCGTAGGATCATATGTGTATACCGCAGAGAGCGCATATGGATACGGACCACAGGAGGGAACATGGACTATCGTGGCAAGTGACAAGCCAGAAAAGGGTAATGTGATGTTTACTGAGATGTACAGCACCACTTGTATCCAGAATGTTTATGCAACATTCGATATGGTTTCAGGTACGTTGAAGGTGCCATCGCTCCAACTTTATGGTGCCAATGATAATTATATGTTTGCATTCTGCTCATCTGATAACGAGGGTCAAGTTTCAGACGTGGATGTGTATTTCTCTGTACCGCAGCCTGGCGTTATAAATGGTCAGAGCGGTTACTTTGGAGATGCAGCAGTTGATCTTGCTACATATAAGATCTTAGGATTCTTCGATGTTTACTATGGCTTTGAGGCTGTTAGGGCACAAGGTGCAGCGAAGACTCCAGCAAGAGCATCTGTAAGAGGACAGTTCTAATTCTATATAAGATATGGGGCGGTGAAACGCCCTATATCTTCCACTAATTAACCAATAAACCAGAAGAGACATGAAACGCATCGTATGTATTGCAGTCATGCTGATCTTGTCTGCAATCGGAGCCAAAGCACAGTCTCCGACCACCACATATCCGTATCTCTACGATACATTCACAAAAGGCACCGTGGTATTGGACGACGGCAGCAGGGAGTCTAAACAGATGAATGTACATCTGCGCGAAGGCAGACTCCACTATATCGATAACGGAATAATCAAGGAAGCATATCTTACTGATGTTGCGGCTGTGGAAATCGGCTCGGACGTTTATCTCCCTGTCTATACTTCTGTCATGAAAGTCGTTGCGAAGAACGGCAACGGATGCGTTGTTCTCGAGCAGTTGGGCGATTTCGAAGGTGCCATATCAGGAACAGGTGCATACGGCGTCAGCGCGTCTTCTTCCGCTACAATGAAACTGACTTCCATCCAGACTGAAAGTCAGGTCAATCAGAACTATATGAACATCCTGAACGAGAAGGACCAGGGTATGGACCTGGAGATTCAGGAGTCCTATTATATAGTCACTCCAAAGTACAAGGTAAAGGCTACCCGTAGTGATGTCGAGGCCGCTGTGCCGGCAGATAAGGCTGCTCAGTTGAAGACTTATGTCAAGGAACATAAGGTGAAATGGAAGACTCCTCAAGGTCTTCTTCCTATGGTAGATTTTCTTTCTGAATAATTTTCTTTTGCCATGTCGCGTAAATATCTATATCTGTCAGTTATTCTCTCATTCTTTGCGCTTGCCTCATGCGTAAAGGAAGATGACATATTTGTAGTCGAGCGTGATCTTGCTCCAGAGGAACAGGTCTTCGGTGAAGGTCTTTCGGACGACGAACTTCTGTCCACAATGAATATCTTCGTTTCGGACGATCTCGCTGCAAGCCTTGAGGAATCTACAGGATCAGACGGTGAAGTCAATCTCCGTCCGTTCAAGACACTTACTAAGCAGGGCGTGGTAAAGATGCGTCGTCTCTTTCCGGATGCCGGTAAGTTCGAAGAGCGTACAAGGGCTGAAGGCCTTCATAAATGGTATGTGCTTTCATACGAGGAAGGCAGGTCCATGACGAAGGCTTCCGACGGGCTTCTCATAGAAGGCGTTGAACTCATAGAATATTGCCCGAAGATAGCGATAGTCGGTAATCCGGAGGTCGTGGAGGTTGTCGCTCCTGTTACTAAAGCCTCTTCTTCCGGCGTTTTTGACGATCCTATGCTCGATCAGCAGTGGCATTATTACAATAATGGTAAGGTAAGTTCGTCTGTCAGCGGATGCGATATCAATGTTGTGCCTGTATGGAAAAAGTATTCAACTTACAATAAGTATAAGGGAGATATTATCGTTGCTGTTGTTGATGGAGGCATCGACTATAAGCATGAGGACCTGAATGCAAATATGTGGAGGAATCCAGACAAGACAGGCGAAAATCTGTATGGTTATAATTTTGTTTCCGATTCGTTTGTCGTTACTCCTGACGATCATGGTACTCACGTAGCAGGAACGATTGCTGCGGTAAATAATAATGGTACCGGTGTTGCGGGTGTTGCAGGTGGTGACACTAAGAAGAGGATTTCTGGTGCGAAACTTATGTCATGCCAGATCTTTGAAGGAAAGAACTCCGGTTCAGGCGCTGCAGCGATCAAGTGGGGTGCTGACAATGGTGCAGTCATTTCTCAGAACAGTTGGGGCTATCCGACGCTTGATACTACTCCAGAGTCCGTCAAGAGTGCTGTGGATTATTTTGAGAAATATGCCGGTATTGACGAGAATGGCAAACAGGTCGGCCCGATGCGAGGTGGTCTTGTGATATTTGCTGCAGGAAATGAGGCTAAGGCTACTTCAAGCAGCGATTATGAGAAGATTCTCTCGGTTACTTCTGTCGGTGCCGATTATAAGAGGGCATATTATACATGTTACGGAAGTTGGGCGGATGTGGCTGCTCCTGGAGGTGATGCATCGAAGGGCAATCAGGTTCTGAGTACGATCCCTGGCAATAAATACGGAAAGATGCAGGGTACATCCATGGCTTGTCCGCACGTGAGTGGTGTCGCTGCCCTTATTCTGGCCAGATTCGGAGGCGATGGTTATACACCTGCCGCTCTTCGCAAGCAGATTGAGGATAATGCTACCGATATTTCCTCTTTCAATACCGGATATGAACTTGGAAAAGGTCTTGTCAATGTCTATAAGTCGATGGGTGCATCCGGCGGAAAGGCTCCTGAGGTCCCTACCGGTCTTGCTGTGTCAGCCCAGTCAAACAACATAAGTTTTACTGTGAAGGTTCCTAAGGACTCTGATGATGGTGTTCCGACTTCTATTTATATCTATTATTCGACATCAGATTTTACCAGTACAAAGGGTAAGTCTTTCGGTATGTTCTATGTCGAGGATCATAAGGTTGGTGACGAGATTTCCGGAACGATAAGCGGTGTTGATTTCGAGACTGAATATTATGTAGCAGCAGTTGCTGGTGACCTGGCTGGAAACAAATCTTCTCTCTCTCCGAGAGTGAAGGTTACCTCAGGTCCTAACTCGGCTCCGGTGCTTAATACATCGTCATCATTGGATATAAAGATAAAGGCTCATGAGAAGACTTTCGCTGATTTCGAAATCGTGGAACCTGACGGACATTTCTATCTTATAGACCTTGAGCCGGGCTCAGAGGCCGCTATGCTTGATACATTGGTGAGAAATGAACCGAAGATACGTCTTACTCCTTCGTTGGTTCCTACCGGTCAGTACACTGCCACTCTTACAGTTACTGATATCTACGGTCTTGCAACTACTGCGACTTATAAATATGAGGTTCTTCCGAACAGCAAGCCTGTAGTGGCGAAGCCTTTTGAAAATCTTATCTTTGACTCAAAGGCTGCTGAGGTGAAGGAACTGGTTGCTACAGAGTATTTTTCTGATGCAGATGGTGAGGAACTCTCATATAGTTTTGTCTTCAGTCATCCTGATGTTGCCAATATGACTTACTCCGGAGGAAAGTTCCAGATAACTTCCATGAACTATGGAGTGTCAGATATAACCGTTACCGGAACAGATGTCAGAGGCGAGGTGGTATCGCAGTCTCTTAAGGTTCTTGTAAGGAGCGATGATGAAGCGCTGAGCCTTTACCCTAATCCTGTAAAGGACAAGATGAATATCCGCGTTGGTGCTGATGTCGCTGAGTTGTCATTGAAGATGGTGTCTGCTCTGGGATCTGTTGCATATGAGGCAGAATTCCAGAATGTATCTCCGTTTGAAAATGTTTCTGTGGATCTTTCTGCACTGACTCCGGGAAGTTATACCGCTATTGTTGTAATGGACGGGGTCGAGTATAAAAAACAGGTTGTCAAGTTATGATTAAGAGAATTACATATAGGCACATGATGGCCTTTCTGGCGGTAATGGTACTGTCTGTGTCCGGCATGAGTGCCCAGACACTGCCTTCTTTGCTCCTTTCTCAGGACCCTGCGTCTGTTTCCAAAGGAATGTCAGGAGTTGCTGCAGATGGTGGAGCCTTTTCTCTCCAGAACAATGTTGCTGCGATGTCCTTGTCGGAAAGCACTTTGGACGCCAAAGCAGGTATGGGACTATGGCAGCCTTCTTATGCTGACCTTAAGATAGCAGGGGCTGGGGGAATGTTCCGCTTGGGAAAACTTGGCATGGGACTGGACTTCAAGATGCTTATGATGCCGTCTTATGGCGGTGTGTCAGATAATGGCGCAGCATTGAGAGACAGTGAGTTCACTCCGAGCGAAATCAATCTTGCAGCGGGTGTGTCATATGCCTTCATCGATTGTCTTTCTGCAGGCGTTACTTTGCGATATGCTGGATCAAAATTGGCTGCAGACGCATCTGCAACGGTATTTGGAGCGGATGTGGCTGTATATTTCAAGAAAAACGGTCTCAGTGCGGGTGTATCGGTGAATAATATAGGAACTAAGGTAAAGTACTCTGAAACCGAGTATTCTCAGCCTATGCTGGCAAAGATAGGTGCTGGATATGAGTTGGGATTTGGCGCTTCCGCTCTGGCCTTTACGGCAGAGGCTGATGTGCTTTTTGCTGGCGGAGTTATGGCTGGAGCAGGATGCGAATATTCTTTCAAGGATATGGTCTTTGCACGCGCCGGATACCATTACGGAGATTCGCCGGCTGTGATTCCTTCATATGCTTCAGCAGGTCTGGGTCTTAAGTTCTTTGGTGTGAAGTTGGACTTTGCGTATATGTTTGCATCTGACGTTCTTGCAAACTCCATGTGTGTATCTCTCGGATACAGTTTTTAAAAGAACCTTCTGGTTATTTACATAAATATTGGCTGGCGGTCGGTCCCTGTGAAGGAATCGGCCGCTATTTTTTTTGGGGCATCACCCAGCATCACCCAGCATCACCCAGCATCAATCAGTGTCACCCAGCATCATTCAGTGTCAATTAGTGTCAATCAGTGTCAACCAGTATCAACCAGTACCAACTGCTATCAACTAGTACCAACCAGTACCAACTAGTATTAACTAGCGTCAACTAGTGTGACTAGTGTTGTCCACGACGCGCAATTTTAGGCCCATTTCTGCACGTCGTGTCCAAATAACAACACAAACCCCCATTTTAACGCCACGGCACGCAAAATCAAGGAAAGTTTTGCGTGTCGCAACCTTCAGAGGGGATCATAGTTGTCTACATAGGCATCGTTTTGGATATTCCTAGGGGAACCCCCTGATCATACCATTAAGTGAACCCCTGATTCCTTCATTCCAAGCGCATTCCTGATTCTACCATTCTTGAATGAATCCCTGCTCTTGCCCCTCCGAATGCCCCTCCCTGATCCTGTCATTCTAAGCGCATCCCTGCTCCTGCCACTCCGAATGAACCCCTGATTCTGTCATTCTAAGTGCATTCCTTGTTTTGTCATTCCGAGTGAACGGAGTGAGTCGAGGAATCTTCAGGAGGCATTAAGAGATGTCTCGACTCCCGTAGGTCACTCGACATGACAATGTTGCAGACAGTTTTCATTGCCTTGCCACGACGCGCAATTCTCGACGTATTTCTACGCGTCGCGTCTGAAAACTAAAGGTAATCCCCATTTTAAAGACACGACACGCAAAAATCTTCCCGATTTTGCGTGTCGTCATTTGACTAAAACAACCGGGACATTACGTTGAGCCGAAGTTTCTTGCTGTAGATTCACAGTAAATATAATCAAGTTACAATGGTTTTGCCAACCCCAAATGTCAATTATGTCCGAGATTGTACCTTAGGCCATAAATGGTTCGAAAAATGGGCGGGGTGGACATTTTGTAGGATGAAATCCTTGTAATCAACTGATTTTCTTACATTTGTAAAGATTATCATTGATATGGTTAAAAAAATGCTTTTTCTGTGGGTCTAAAAAAGTGGTCAGGAATGGCCTGAGAGGCCG
>JAZRGY010000096.1:0-30705 GCA_045644485.1 Candidatus Cryptobacteroides sp.
ACATCGACTCACTCGGCCTGTCGCAGCTTCTTTCGCACAAGAGTGACGGTTATACTCAGCCTGGAGAACCAAAGTCGACAAGTTATATCCTCTATGAGAAGAATACGCAGAGGGTCGCATATCGTGGTCAGTTTAAGGGACTCGAAGGAAGGATGTACGTCCAGGAAGGATTATACGATCTTTTGGTTTACACTACTGACTTCAATGAGTACGACGCCAACTTCTTCAGAGGTATGGATAACAAGGAGACAGCCGAGACCCACACACGTCAATCTGTATTTGGCGAGAGCAGAATGGATGTGGTTGAGATGTTCATGGTAGAACCAGACCCTACATTCAGTGTTCTGAAAGAGGATGTGGCGGTATTCCAGGGATTCGGATATAACAATGTAGAAGTTGAATTTGTACAAAAGAGTTTCAAGTACTACCTGACTATTAAATGTACCGGATTGCAGCATATCCATTCAGCCAAGATGAATATCTCTGGAATGTACACGTCAGCCTTCCTTACTAACGAGGAACATAGGATGAACGAGGCCGGTACACAGTCAGTGGATATGAAAATTATCCATCATAAATCTGACAATCCAGAAGATTTAGGAAAGGGTGAGATTTACGGAGAATTCTGGTCTTTTGGTCCTAACCTTAGGGAGGATATTGTGAATTCGATCACGCTTTACTTCATCAATGGTGGGGAGAGAGTCATTATGCTTGACGACCTGACTGGTCAGATCAAGAAATTGACACGAGGAGGAGAGATTATAGTTGAACAGGTAATTGAAATTAAGGGTCCTCCATCAGGCTTCGATCCGGGAGTTGGAGACTGGAATGATCCGACAGACGTTGAAATAATATTGTAAAATAAATAACTAATTTTAAACGCTATGAAAAAGATTTTAGTTGTGGCCTCTTTGGTTGCTCTTTCTGCAGTTGCCTGCCAAAAGACAGAGGTCCTCAATCCGATGGAAGACCATCAAGGATTGATATTTACTACAGAGTTTGGTAAGTTGACTAAAGTGCCAGGAGCTGATGGCGGTGGCATGGAGAACCTGCAGGCTCAGGACTTCAGAATCTGGGCATATGCTGCTTCGGACTTTGATAACACTCCGGAGAATGATGCAAATCAAATCTTTGACAATATGAAAAACGTCAAAGTTTATGATTATGTACCAACTGGAGCATCTGATGCATCTTGGAAGACAGATCAGCAGTATTTCTGGCCAGGTACTAATAAAAGCTTGATGTTTTTTGCGGTTTCAGATTCTCCTGCATATTTGAAGACTGAAGGCCCAACTGTGACCGATTCCCCTGTAGAAATCGATCCGGCAGCTCGTACTATGAGCATTAAGAATTATGTTGTAGATCCACTTGACCCTAACAAAGACCTTATGGTTGCGAACTTTATCAAGCAGCATCAGGGTCAGTCTGAAAAGAAGGTTAATCTGAAATTTAATCATGCTCTTTCAAAGGTTCAGTTCTTGTTCAAAACTAATGGTGTCCCAACGGGCGGTGAGCCTATTACCGTTTTTGTTCAGAAGCTCGAAGTTGGTGAACTCGATGAGAATGATGCTGTTGTTAATGGTCTCAAAAATAGCGGAACTCTTAATGTGACAGTGAAAGAAACAACCCCAGGTACAGAACCATCTGAAGGAGCTTCTGGCACAGCAGAGGTATCGACTCTCAATCTAGATTGGACACTTGATGCTACGATGAATATATATACAGATAATTATGAGACAGTACCTTCGAACTTCCCAGCTTCTATTGATGGAGTTGCCGTAACAGACGCTACTGATAAGTCTGCCATGGAGTTGACAACAACAGAACAAGTGTTTGCTACATGGTTAGTATTGCCACAGGATGTTAAGGGAAAGAAGGTTAAGGTTACTTATCTGATTAATGGACGTCAGTTTACAAATGAGTTTAACCTGGATGCTTTTGCTGCAACCACTGCTACAACAGCGCCTTGGACTGTGAACCAGTATATCAAGTACAATATTAACTTGTCTCCAAATTTGATTACGTTTGATGCCGAGGTAGCTCCATGGAATCCAGTGGCAGGTTCAGATGTAAACCACACAAATTAGCCAAATCATTTAAAATTCAATACTTATGAAAAAAGTTTTATTTGTAGCTATTTCAGCTATCCTTTTGGCAGCAGGCTGTCAGAAGACCGAAATCCTCAACCCTGTAAGCGATCAGCTGGGTATGGATTTTACAACCCAGTTTGGTAAACTTACAAAGGCAGCTGATGCAGAAAGTGCTGGTCTTGACAACCTTAAAGAGCAGGACTTCAGAGTTTGGGCCTATGCAGCTCATGATTACGACAACACACCAGATGACGATGTTACTGAGGTTGGTATCTACGACAAGATGGCAGATATCAAGGTCTCAAGTACAACAGATGGTGGTTGGGACCCAGGAAAGCAGTATTTTTGGCCAGGTGCTAACAAGAACCTTTACTTCTTCGCTGTTTCAGATACTGATGAGTTCTTGGGTGATGTAGGCGTAGCAGACAATGAAACAATAGCTTCTCCTGTAGCTATCACTATGGCGAATGATACAGATGCAAATGGTCTTTCAATTACATCTCCTACAGAGATGGTGATTTCAAACTATGTTGTAAAGAATGACAATCCGAACAATGATTTGATGGTTGCTGACTTTATCAAGCAGAGCCAGGAAGATAACGAAAAGAAAGTTAACTTGAACTTCAGACATACTCTTTCTAAGGTTCAGTTCTTGTTTGTCACAAACCCTGTTCCTGATATCAATGTTTTTGTTCAGAAACTTGAGGTTGTAGGCTTGAAGACAACAGGTGACCTTACTGTTACTCCTACTGCATTTGCAGAAAATGAAAAGGGTGCAGAAGTAGCTACTGTTGGCTTTGTATGGGACCTTAAGGATGCTGTGGCAAATTTTGTTGACGATTATAAGACTCCATATACTGCAGACGATTTTCCTGCATCAATCGATGGCGATACTCCAAGTGATGAAGACAAGCAGGCAATGAAGATTACTGCAACAGGCGCAGAAGGTAGCGCTGCTCAGCAGTTTGCTACATGGTTGGTTCTTCCTCAGAGCATCGAAGGCAAAACTGTTAAGATTACATATCTTATTAATGAGCGTCAGTTCACTAATGAGTTTGCACTTGATAAAGGTTTGACTGAGTGGGCTGTAAACCAGTATGTGAAGTATACAATCAACCTCTCACCTAACTTGATTTCATTCGACGCAAATGTTGAGGAGTGGACTCCTACAACAGATGTTCCTCACGGCAACTAATCGATCCTTACGGATCATATATATATCCCAAAGCGAGTTGAATGTCTCGCTTTGGGATCCAATTAAAGAGATTGAGACAATATGAAGCATACAATAAAAATAGTGATTCTTTCGTTGTGCGCCGCTCTTGCACTGAGTGCGTGCAATAAGAGGCACCATACCCCTGATACTTCGGATCAGAAGATTCCATTGAGCTTCACAGCTGAGTCTCACGATGCCGTAGTAAAATCAGCAACAAAGGCAGCTTTCCCTGACAACACAGATTTCGGAGTCTGGGGCGTAGCAAGGCACAATACCCTTGCACAGCCATATGTTCTGTGGCTTAATGGCATGGAACAGGTGACAAAGAACACAGATGGTTCATATGTACCTGCTACCGAGGCTTATTGGCTCAAGGATTACACATACCACTTCCTTGCGGTGGTACCATACACAGGAGGTCCTGCCGTTACTACACCTGTACAGCCATCCAGCACATCAACAGACGAGTTGGAGTTTACCTTTGACATGAGCGCTAAATACACTCAAAAGGACTACGATTTCGATCTGATGGCTGCAGCTGCCACATCGACAGTTGATGCAAGTCACGGAAAAGGCAGCCAGTCTCTAATTTTCTGGCACTTGCTGTCTAAGATCAATGTGAATGTATCTTTTGTAGATGCAAGTAATGCACCGATTGCGAACGGCACAGTAAACGCTATCCGTTTGTCAAATATGCTGACTAAGGCAGATTACACAATAGCATTTGATCAGGTCCCTGCGAGCTCAACTAATATTGATTATCCGCTCAATGTCGATTATGTGACAAACGAGACAGAGAAGCTTCCTAGCACGTCTCCTATCGTTCTAAATGCCGACAATAAAGCAGGTGATACATGGACTTGGATCATGCATATTGTTCCTCAGGTTACCAAGGATTTTGATTTATATCTGGACTTTACAGTAGGGGGAGTGTCAACCACTAACTTCAAGGTCAACCTTAGTGCAGCTGGAGACACAGTATACCAGCCAAACTCACAATATAACTGGAATATCACGATTAACCCTAAGACCATCACATTTGATGTGGAAGTCAACCCATGGGTTGATGGCGGTGGCTTTGAGTTCCCAATCGAGTAATCCTACTGTCATCCCGAGCGAATCGAGTGATCTAAACAAAAAAGCAGAAAATGAAAAGAATAACCAACATACTCATCCTGACCGCCACCCTCCTTATGACGGGGTGCGGGGGGCACTCGCCGATCGATCCGGACCCGGTGAGGCCTGGCCTGTACCCGATAGATTTCGGCATCTCAGCAGACCTCGAGGTGGAGTCTAAGACGGTCATCGACAACAGCAATGTAACAGAATTCAGTTTCGTCGCTTTGGGTAATCTGACAGTGGACGGGGAACAGCAGACCAATCTCTTCGGCGAGAATGGAGCGAATGTGGATTATGAGAATGATGCTTGGACATACTCACCCCTCCGCTACTGGCAGCCCGGATCTTATGAGTTTGCTGCTGTCATGCCGTTCATGGGTTATACACCATCCTTCAATGCATCAAACCAGCTCACTCTCAATTTCGGTGCAAACGGTTTCAACCTTGCATCCTCCCAGGCAGACCTTATGGTCGCTTTTGACTCAAGGACAGTCCAGAGCGCGTCTGCAGCTACGCCGGTTAACTTCGATTTCGAGCACCAGATGTCTCTTGTTGTCATCAACGGAGCGTACAAGGAAACAGCCGGCAAGATCCGCGTAGATAAGATTGAGGTATACGGCAACACTGCCAAGACTGCGGGAAATATGGTTTTCACACACGACGGAACCAAAATCAACGCATCTTATAGTTTAGATTCTCAGAGCGTCACTGATGAGGATAATGTTTACCAAACAATCGAAGGAGCATGGGAGTTGGCGCCATCGGCATCCAGCACTGAAATAGTTTCCGGTCTTCTCGTATTCCCAGAAGAGTGTGACGAATTCTACATAGCTGTAACCTACACCGATGCATATGGCAGCACTAATCAGGTTCAGACGAAAAAGACATCACCAAATCTGGAAGCCGATTGGGAGCGCGGAAAGAAATACACATACACATTCAACTTGTATCTTGACCACATTTCCTTTGGCAAACCTACAGTCACAGATTGGGTCAGTGGCGGAAACGTTGACACAGGTATTGAGATGTAACCTCTACACAAATGAAGCAGATGAAGAAAACGACATACATACTCCTTGCATTGGCATCATTCATTGCTGCCGCGTGCTCGAAGCCAAACCCGGACGGACCTACCCCTGTAGGCCCGGAATCTCCGAAGTCATACATCTTCTTCGAGGCCGGTCTGCTGGATGTTGCTGATACTAAGGCTGAATTGATTGAAGGAGTATCCCTTCCCACAACAGACGGCTTTGGCGTGATAGGATATTATCAGGATAATCGTTCTATTTTCAGCGGAAACACAAACAACATCGCCGAGGTTAACTGGAACAGCAGTAAAGGCGTCTATGAATATCAGAACCCAGCTCCATGGATGGGATCAACCCACACCTTCCACGGATTTTATCCTCACGACCTCTTGGCCGGAAGTGTAAAGGTGGCGAATAACATTCCATATATTGAATATACCCAGCCGACATCAGAAAGCGGGATGAAGGACATACTCGGAGCATATAACCAGGTGACCAACACATCTGCTTTTGCGCCAGTAGTAATGCAGTTCCAGCACCTTTTGTGGGCTTTCAACCTGACATTAACTAACTCTCAGACAGCAGAAACCACAGCAACTGGTTCGATAACATCCCCAGCCCTCACAATCAGAAAGGTAACCCTTTCTTTGTCAGGATTCCCAAAGAGTGTTTCGCTAAAGCTGGATTCGAACTATTCAGTCGATGTAATAACGGCAGAAACTCTGTATTACACTCTATATTCAAGCACAAACGGCGAGTCAATTGCAGCGACCAAGTCCAAGACCTACGGTCCGCTTCTGTTCATTCCCGTAAAAGGACTTAATTATCAGGTAACCATAGAGTATACCACAGCAGCAGGTGTCGAAGACACAATGGTCTTCCCTGCCGAAGGATATAAAGAAGTCTCTACAGAGTTCACCCATGGAAAATCCTACAACCTCACTATCACAAAGACAAACGACAAGTTCTTTGTAGGTAAGATGTTCAATGAAGGCACATGGGATAGCGCTGATGTACCACATACATTTCAATAAAGAGTGAAGATGACAAGCAGAAACAATATACTTTCATATGTCCTCGTTGCGATTGCACTGCTGACAGGTTTCAGCTCATGCATATCCTTGGATGAATATACTCCAACGACAGAAGTATCCGGAGACATAGAATTTGTAGTTCGTCCGACGAGTTATAATGGTCAGGTCGTGCAGACAAAGGCCACTAATGCCACTGACTTTGAAAACAACATCCACAATTGTTACCTGCTTTTGTTTAATTCTGCAGGCAATAGGGTATTCATTTCATCTGATATGGCAGGCCTCTCAACCTATCGCATTTCTAAGTCAAAGATCATATCATTGCTTGGAGGACCTAATGCTACATGTACTGCATGCTTCATTGCAAATGTCCCGGCAGATGTAGTCAGCGGTCTGACAACATTGAGCGCCGTCAATTCAGCAGTACTCGACATCAACTATTCCAATGTTGATGTGATCGATGCCAATGGTAAGCACAGTTCGTTTGTCGTACCTGATTTTGACCTGGATGGAAGCGAAAGCAATGAGCCGGTTCAGTGTCTCCCGATGTTCGGTATGGAAGAATGCAACCTTGGAACAGCTGATTTGTTCGAAATCCCCCTCAAGAGGTTGTTTGCTAAGGTTAGTGTGAATATCGAAATAACTGCTGCAGGTTCAGAGTTTGATTTATTGGCAGCCCATATGTTCAATCTTCCTACAATTGTTCGTCTTGCTGAGTCTGAAGCGGAGTGCCCATGGGTAAAGGATGCCGCGTCATTCTATGCACATCAGATCGAAGGCCCAATAAATGAAGATAACATAACCGGAGGTTACATTGGTGGTGGTATCGGAGCTAGCACTTACGAGTTTTACTTCTATGTGCCGGAATATTATCTGCTTCCGCTACCGAGCACCACAGCAAACTTTGGAGACGAAAAATATAAGCCACAAATGTTTGAGACAGGTAAAAAACCTGTGTTTGTAAGATTATTCGGCACTTACAATAAGAATTCAAACATTACTTATGATTTGTATCTTGGTGAAAATGCTGCAACCAGCTTTACTCTGAAGAGGAATGTCCATTATATGAATTCCATGACGATCAACGGTATTACAAATTCCAAGGATGGTACAGGAACGACATTGGATTGTCGTGTAGAAGTAACTACCGAAACTTTTGATGAGGTGGAAATGTATGGTCAGACTGCAAACTGCTACATCATAGGCCAGCCAGGTACATATAGATATCCTGCGTGCAAAGGTGTATTCAAGGGTGGCGTGAATAATATCCCTGAGAATATGTTATGTTCGAAAGGAAAAACCTTGAAGGTTCTATATAAAGATAACTCAAGTGTCCGTCTTGATAATCTGGCTTATGACGATCAAAGCAAAGAATTTTCGTTTGAACTAGTTTCATTGGATAGCGGTGGAGGATTGCTTGCAAGTAATGACGCAAATGTGATTATTGGACTTGTCTATAATGAAGGAGGTCAAGAAAAGATCGAGTGGTCTTGGCACATATGGATTCAGTCCGGAACTACTTTGGATATCAATCTGGGATTTTTCGATTTCAGTGCATCCAACCAGAAATATCCTAACGGAGATATCATGATGGATAGAAATCTGGGGGCAAGACCTACGACGTTGGAGTACCCGGGAGTGGAGCCTGGAGCCTTTTATAGGTATGGTCGTAAAGAACCGTTCTTGGGCGGTAATTACCAAGGTGGTGGCGACAGTGCATCATACGATTGGAGTGGAGCTGAGAAATCACAGACAGACCCATGTCCTCCGGGTTATCGAGTTCCTTCCTCGAGTGTATGGAGTGGAAATGCGACCAATGAACATGCTAATCTTCTCACATATCAAGCTTATCGATACTGGGACAGCGGTACATCAGGTATACTTGAAACGAGAGATGATATTTACTATCCATATTCAAGATATATTGAAGGAGTAACATTAGCGCCGGAAAAATTAGTACAAACAGTGAATGATGAGGTGGATGGCTTTACACTAGCATATAATGTACCCAAGGTAGGTTCTGTGGGTATAGACGATTATTATATCATGCAACTATGGGAACCCCGTGAATATAGAAAACTCACTTATTCCTATGTGGAAAACGAAGATCATGGTTATCTATGGTCGAACTTGAGAAACAAAGCCTCTATGTATAAACATATAGAAAGCACGACATCAATCAACTGTGAAGTTCGTGTGGCTACTGTAGTATGGGAAACCAAATCATTCTTAGGCGTTGTATATTCAGCTAAGTGTAAAAGCGTTAATTGGGGTCCATGGTCTTCAATGTCAAATATTGCGAATACAGTTGGCGGATACTCTGAGATGCTCCAAGCTGTGAATAATGATATAAATTCCAAAGGATATCGACACAATTCGACTCTATATGATTACAACTATAATCCACCTCAAAATTATGGACTCCAAGTCCGCTGTGTAAGAGAATAAACCAAAACGATGACAACGAAGCGTCCGGGGATTTCCTCGGACGCTTACTCTTTTATAACTTCCCAGACACCTGACACCTCCTACGTACCTAAATTGGCCACTCCCTTGATGCTTTTCTGACAAGGGAAAACGACCTCATGCAGAAGGAACTGAATGAGAAGTATGAAGCGTAAGCATCCGATGAAATGCAGATTGTAGCGGGCAGCGGTGCTCGCTACTTTTGCATAAAAAAGGAAAGCTTATGATGACACGTGAAGAAATCCTCTCGATTGAGGAGTACTGTGCAGAGCAGAAGATCTCGCACAAGAAGCGTCTGTAAGAACTCGAAATACCGTTCTGGGACTTCTACAAGGCAAAGCAGAAGTACAGGAGGGCTGACGAGCAGGATGCCCAGCCAGGACAGTTTGTCCAGTTGGCTTCAGGCCGGTATGTGCTTCAGACGATGCCTCCAGCCCGTACTGCAGGCAAATCCGACAAGCCGGTCAAGCCGACCGAGGAGAAGAACCATTGAAATGACACACTAAGCCGCGACGCGCAAAACTGCTTGGAATTTTGCGTGTCGTGGTGTCAAAACGGGGGTTTGGCCCTGGTTTCTGGACACGACGCGCAGAAATGAGCCTCGAATTGCGTGTCGGGGGCAGCCTTTAAAGATTGAAAACTAATGACACATGCATGAAACACCGTCGTGAAACACTGTCTTGAAGCATCATCCTGAAACACTGCCGTGAAACATTGTCATGTCGAGCGACCAACGGGAGTCGAGACATCTTCTTAGATGGCTCGGTAGGGATCTGCAGAAGTTAAAACATCGCGAGGCATCTTCGGATCTGGGATTCGGGCAGTCTATGTTCACGTAACAGGTTGCGGGCAATGGCTGATTTGTCTTCCTGGGATAGCAGGTACACGGAACTTGCTCCTATCTTTGGCAGGATTACTTTGTCGATAAGGTGACAGAGCCTCCGGTCATCCATGACCCTATAGTCATTCTTGCCATGTTCGTTCCTTAGCATCTGGTCCATTGTCTGGAGGCGGATACCGTTTTCGATGGTTTCTATCGTTATGGGACTGTTCTGTCCCTTGTCTTTTTCCTGTTCACGTCTCCATTCTTCGCATGAAAGCCGGTTCATGTAATAAAGGTATGCCCTTGCTGTTCCGAACATGTGTTCTACGTCAACGGTATCCACGACATCTTCCCTCAGTATCAATCCGTTTCTATCCATTCTGTATCCTGCCGGACATTTTTTTCGTGACGGGAGGTGGACACTGATATTGTGCCTTGGCATGAGGTCCTTATCGGGTTCATGCCCTGTTGCTTGCCCGAATATTACCCTTGCTGAGCAATGCTGATAGGCAAACGGGGTGGGTGCCACTCCATGATGCACAGCATTCCGGAACACATAACTGAGTGCAGCAATCGTATGATAGAGACCTTGGAGTTCAGTGATGAAGGGTATCTTTTCTCCCAGTCGGCCTCTGCGTTTATACTTGGCATTGAAGTATCGGGAGTACTTGTAACGTTGGTTTTTGATGAGTCTTTCCGGAGATGATGTCCTTACGCATTCGTGTATGTGGTTGGACATGATGGAGTCTGCCAAAAGGGAAGAGCCGGTTTCCGCACAGGCCATTGCAAGACAATTGAAGAAACGTATGTAGTCTTCTTCGTCCCTGCATAGGACTTCATTTCCTCCGGAGATACATATGTGGTAGGTCTTTTTCATCAGGCATTTTATTTTGTCTGCTGCAAAGTTCCGAATGATTATCCGCATACCGAAAATGTATGCGGATAATTTGGAAAATAGCCCTCCGAGGCAGTTCTGATGGATATTTAGACAGGGAAATTTGTTTGATTTTTTGAAAAAATCAAACAAATTTCCGGGAGTCGCAACGGGAGCCTGTAACTGGGTTCTGTGTCCTAATCCTATGGCTGGGTTCTGTGTCCAGATTCTGTGCTCGGGGTCTGTAACCAGGTTCTATGGCTGGATTCTATAACTAGGTTTCGTGGCAAGATTCCGCGACAGGCAATTCGAGGGGTATTTCTGCGCGTCGTGTCCAGAAACCAGGGCCAAACCCCCGTTTCGGTGCTGCGACACGCAAATTCTCTTTAATTTTTGCATTTCGTGGCATATTGTAGCAGAACAAGCCCTTGCAGGCAGATGCAAAGCCCCCAAAAAGCCCTCCTTCGCAGAAATTCTTGACATGTCGGGCCAGCCACTGTAAGTTGCTGTTAAGCAGACAGATATGTCGTCCATACCATTACTGTCAGAAAGGATGCACCCTCGCTCCGAAAAGTCTAGTCATACAAAACAGTCAGGTTTAGACTAACGTTTAAAAAGTATGAAAAACTATCTGGTTGTGGTTCTGGTATGGTTGTCTTGTGCTATGTCTGCTATTGCACAGGAAAGTACTGTTAATCATAAACAATACGACAAGCAATATACCCTCATTTTCCGTGTGAATGAAACATCGGTCGACCGTGATTACAAGGACAACGGCCGCACCATCGATGCGCTCATCGACGACCTGAGGGCCCTGAGTGGAAAAGCAGACACTACCCTTGACTCCCTTCTGATCGTTGCGTCAGCGTCGCCGGAAGGATCAGCAGCGTTGAACAAGCGTCTCTCGATCCAGCGTTCCGAGAGCATCAAGACGATGCTCCTCGAGATCCATCCTGAGTTAAAACCCGAAAACATCAAGATAGAAAGCCGTCCGAACGACTGGAGCGCAACAGTTCATGCCCTCAGAGGCAACGCCTCGATTCCTCATCGCGACACCATCCTCTCCGTTCTGACCGACCCTAAGATCACACACAAGGATGCAGCCCTTCGTGCGATGCCCGCAATCTGGAGTTCCATCCGTACCACCATCCTCGACGGCATGCGTACAGCAGCCATCACAGTCTATCTGACCCACACAGAGGTCATTCCTCCTGCTCCGGAGCCAGAACCCGTCCCAGAACCGGAGCCAGCACCAGAGCCGGAACCTACTCCGGAACCCGTTCCAGAACCAACCCCTGAACCCGTAATCGAAATCCAGAAAAAGAAGATGATAATGGCCGCGAGGACCAACCTTCTTGTCCCTGGAATGAACTTCGGCATCGAATTCCCGATCAAGGACAACTGGTCCATCGGTCTGGACTACTACTTCCCATGGATCCTTCCGAAGAACAACACCTGGTGTGTGGAGACCATCGGAGGCTTCATCGAGGCAAGATACTGGTTCCCAGGCAACAAATATAAGTGGAATGACACAGAAAGACTCCAGGGCCACTCAGTCGGCATCTACGGAGGCGTCGGATACTACGACTACCAGATGAAGGCCGACGGACTTCAGGGAGAGTACATCGACGTCGGAGTCGACTACACCTTCGCCCTTCCTGTGGCAAAAGGCAAACTCCGCATGGAGTTCAACATCGGACTGGGATTCATCCGTTCGTGGTACAGACCATATTATATGTCATCCGACTACGAAGACCTGATCAAGGAACCGGGCATTCTCTACAACACCACCAACTTCTTTGGTCCGACAAGGGCTGGAGTCTCACTTGTGGTGCCAATCGTCGTGAAGACCAAATCAACTAGAAAAGGAGGCGAGTAATGAAGAAGACAATTATATATATAGTAGCAGTCATACTCGTGCTTTCAGGCTGCCAGCGTCGCCCTTTGACAGAAGGCGACTTTGCCGTCTATCTGAAGATCGAACTTGACAAGAACATCGTCAACCACACAGTCGAGAAGGATCCGTCCCTGATGCGCTGTATCTTCTACAACAGCGACAACGGAGCATTCGTAACCCAGGCCTTCCTCCCACCTGAAGGCGGCGTAGTGAACCTGGTGCCTTCGCGAACATACAATGTTCTTGTGTACAACTTCGACACGGAGTCCACATGGATCAAGGAAGAGAACTGGTACCACAACATCTACGCCTCGACCTCCCTCATCCCGGACTCGTTCAAGACCAAACTCAGGAGCCGTTCAAACCCGGAGGAAGAAGACCTGCTCTATGACCCTGACCACCTCTTTGTCGGAAGACTGGAAAACGTCTTCATCCCTGCCCGAAGCGTGGAGGCCGAGATGGTCACACTCAACGTCAAGGCCCAGACTATCGTCCAGTCGTGGAAGATCGAACTGAACAAGGTGACAGGAACAGAGAACATCGGTTCGATAGCAGGTGTCATCACAAGTCTCTCGAGCAAGTCCCACTTCGGTCTGGGCACCCTCTCCTCAGAGATCGGCTCGGTGTATTTCGACAACCCAGTAGTGAACGAAAACGGCACCCTGAACGCCGGCTTCAACACCTTCGGACGCAACCCGGACTGCAAGGAACCTCAGATACTCTCGCTGGTGTTCATCGACGTGGCAGGTAAAGGCAAGACCTTCAACTTCGACGTGACCGACCAGATGATCGACAACAAGGAACAGATCATCCGCCTGGAAGCGGAAATCGACATACCTAAGCCAATGACCGACGGAAGCGGAGGATTCGTACCGAAAGTCGACGAATGGGAAGATATCAACACGGATATCATCATCTAACACAAAGCACAATGAAAAGAACCCTACTCATACTGACCCTGGCCATCGTCTCAGCCTGCACCAAGTCCACCGTGACCTTGGACCAGCCTGAGGCTATCGCCATTGTTCCCGTGACAGCCCACATGACCAAGGCTGCAGTGAACGGAACCCCTGAAGGTCAGGACCTTCTTATCTGGGCCAATTATGCGACCGCTGGTACAAACACCCTAGTCGGTGACGTCTATTTCGACAGAGCGTTGTTTGCGAAAAAAGGCACAGTCTGGACCGGCAAGGACCAGGACTACTTCTGGCCAAAGAGCGGAGCACTCACCCTTTCTGGATGTACATCCCTTCCGACAGGAGACGGTACTATTGCATACCATTATGCTGATGATGCCTCGACCGATGGTATCAATGAAGCCAACACAATAACAGTCACCGGCTACAAGCAGTCACTTGATCCGGCCAATACAGTAGACTTCCTGTGGTTCAATAAGACAGATGCGACAAACCTCGATCGTAAGCAAGGAAATATGGCCGTGGAGATGAAGCACGCCCTCACATGGGTGACCATTCAGGTCCAGGGTTTCGGCGGATCTATCGGCTGGAACGTGGAGTCTATCAAACTTAAGAATGTCATAAATCAGGGCGATCTGACTTGCGCAACTTCTGGAGCAGCATGGAAAAACGAAATCGCTGACCCTTCATCAAATGAGTTTGTGGTATATCAGGCTCCAACAACAGGAGAAAATCCATATTTCGTTCTCTCTTCAGACGCCAAGGATATAGAAACCACTAAAGCGGGCACAGTTCTGATTCCTCAGACCCCGGTCATAATGGAAGTCAAGTATCACACTACCGGCAATCCGACTGACGCCACTCTCAGGACCAAGGAACTTGACCTGAAGATTTCAGATGACCCAACTAAAAACATCTGGGAGGCAGGAAAGCACTACATCTACACAGTGACCTTCAACCCATACAAGATCACCTTCACAGTCGCAACAGACGACACATGGGCAAACACCGACAAAAACGTAGATGAATACACGGATTCAGAGATCACACAACCAACGAATAATAATTAAAAAAGATAATACTATGAAAAGAATCCTTTTCTCAATCTGCTTGGTAAGTCTAGCAATCGGATGTACCAAGACCGAGGTTCAGTTCGAACAGGCTGACCAGATCTCTTTCGCCCCTGTGGCGCAGGTCGCTACAAAGGCGGCATTGGAGGATGCAGGCTTCAATACAACTGTGCCTCTATATGTGTCTGCTAGCGCTGTGACTCAAGTAAAGGAAAACGATACAGTTACGGGACTTCTTACAGATAATTCAGGAAATGTTATTTATGAGAAGTATCTTAATAATGCTGAGTTTACTCGCAGTGCAAGTACTAGTCCTTACACCGGTTTATATTATTGGCCAAACGTTAAGGCTCTGCTCTTTGCCGGATATGTCAATGCAGGTTCTGCAACTGTGACAGTAGATGATCCTGTACAAACAATGACTATCACTGGTTACACTCAGCCAGACAGCGGCAATAACGACCTCATGTACTTCTTCAACAGAGGAACAGGCAACTTCGGTTTCACCAAAAGATCTGACGACATTGATGTAGTTATGAATCACGCATGCGCATGGCTTGTATTCAAAATCACGGGTGATGAAATAACAGGCGCATCTGGTTCTTCCTGGAAAATCCTTGACCTTCAGGTAATGAACATCTCTAAGACTGGAACTGCGACACTGACATCATCAAGCGTTGTGTGGGACGAAACAGACATGACTAAGGCGTATGTTATTTATCAAAATGCTACTGGTCAGACTCTTAGTAATACCAGCGAATTCACCCCATGTTCAAATGATTGTATCGTAATCCCTCAGGTTCCTACTGAACTCTATGTAAAGTATTCATATGTGTCTCAGGCCGGTACAACTATCGTCGAGGAAACTACAGTTCCACTGACTTTCAACGGAGACGCTGAATGGGCTGCAGGTTATAAATACACATACGACATCACTGTAACTGCCACAGCAATCGAGATTATGCCTACTGCAAGCACATGGGTAGATTATGATGCAGACAGTAATACTAATGGCAATCAGCCAATCCCAGGAACAATCTAAACGAAAACCAACGATATGAAAAAGATATTCTACGCAACCCTTGCGACCCTCGCAATCCTCGGCTGCACAAAGACAGAAGCCAACTTCAGCGACGCCGAGCAGATTTCCTTTGCACCAGTTGCCAAGTATGACACAAAGGCAGCGGTTTCTGGAGCAACTTATTCCGAGAACTATCCGTTCTATGTATATGCAAATGCAAAGAGCGACGGACATAACGCATTCGATTCGAAGTATTTCGAGAAAGTTCTCTTTGTGCCGGAGACTGATAATCCAACAACTACAGCAGCAGGTCTTCAGGTTTATAAGGGATCTACACCTCAGTACTGGCCAAATGTAAACCCACTTATCTTCGCAGGTTTCACTCAGACCGGTAATGTCGCATCAATCACCCCATCAACTAATGAGGTTCTCACTTCGCTTACGCTCGAAGGATATACTCAACCAGCGCCAACTGCCGGAGTTGCAAACGACCTTATGTACTTCTTTGCAGACAAGAATGGTAATGGATACGACAAGAATACAGGTGTTGTAGATCCTGTAATGAAGCATGCCTGCTCATGGATTACAATCAATATTAATGCAGACGAAAAACTTGTTGGATATTGGAACGCCCTTCAGGTTACTGAAGTAAAATTTGTCAATCTTTACTCAACTGGTAAGGTTACCTTGAGCAAATCTGCTGCATCATGGGATTACACCGGTCAGACAGAAGCGCCTGTATTTGTAAAGGCAAATACTGCTTCTGCAAAACCTATCACAACAACAAGCGAGGAGTTTGCTGACGTTGCAAACAACACCATCGTTCTTCCGCAGACTCCTGCATACCTTTCAGTTACTTATACTTACACAACTCCAGCAGGTGTGCAGAATTTCCAGGAAACAAAGGTTCTTCCTCTGAATTACTACAACGAAGTCCGTCAGGAGAATGCTACAGATGCGGAGTATAGAGCAACTTGGAGAGAATGGCAGCCAGGCAAGCACTACACCTATAACCTGACCCTCACAGCAGAGGAAATTAAGATTGCTCCGTCATCTACAGACTGGACAGAAGACCCTACTAATATCGAATTCTAATATGAAACGCGCACTAACAATAATCCTCGCAGCCGCAGCCCTTATGGCCTGCACCAAGACTGAGCAGACATTTGATGGTGCTCAGCAGAGCGAGATTGCCCTCACTCCTGTATCAGGCAGCATGACCAAGGCGGCCATAACTGACGGAGTATTCCCTAAGAACGACCACATCGGACTCTATGCATTCTACACCCCGACAGTAGAAGCAGGAACAGTCGCAGACTACACTAGGTTCACGACTAAGTTCTTCAATGACACCAGATTCCACTGTGAGGCAGGTGCGACTACATGGGACGGTCTCGATACAGACTACTACTGGCCTGCTACCGGCTCACTCGTATTTGCAGGATACTCGGTTTATGTACCGGATGATCAAAATGCGTTGGCAAAGAACGGCACAGCATCATATGACCTTGCTACAGACCAACTTAACATCAACGGCTTTGTTCAGTCATACGACACAAGATCGACATACGATCTCCTCTATTTCGGAAGAACAAAGCAGTCATACAGCAAAAATGCTACTTCTGTACCTGTTCAGTTCAGCCACGCGCTTTCATGGATAGAGATTCAGGTCAAAGGAAACACAGGATCCCTCATGGGTGATGACAGAACATGGAGAGTGACCAAGGTTGAGTTCCGTGGCGTTGACTGCAAGGGTGACTTCAGATACAGAGGTACTCCAGAGACTGGTTCTGGTACTGAAAACTTCGAGAGTGTAATGTGGAGGACAAATGGTCCAACTAAGAATATCGTTGTTTACTCTGGTAACCAGGCTCTTACAGACTCATACAAGGTCATCGAGAATGTAGAGGCAGGTACCCTCGTGATCCCACAGGCTGCAGACAAACTCTATGTAACCATCGAGTATGCATCTCCTGCAGGTGATCCTATCAAGGAGGTAGTGGAGGTAAATATCCCTGCAAGCACCCCTGTATGGAAGCCAGGTAAGAAATACACCTACCAGCTGACCTTCAGCCCTCAGGAAATCCTCGTGGCTCCTCAGGTAGACTCATGGCCAGGTGCTGTCGAGACCGCATGGCCGTCACAGAACTAGCAAACTGAACTATAAAAAACAATAAACTCTATTAATAATTAAACAATCAACAATCATGAAAAAGATTATTTTTTCGCTTTTAGCAATTGCTGCTCTCGCATCATGCGCTAAGACTGAGCCTGTCTTCACACAGGACAACTCAGAAATCAAGATTGCTCCGGTAACATCAATGACCACCAAGGCAAATGTGAACGGCGTAATCGACGAAACTACTTATCCTGCAGATGAGGACTTCAACGTTTATGCTTACTGGGCAAACAAGCCTGCAGGTAGCAACTTTGAAGTAGATGAGACAAATTCTGCGAATAGCGCTTACCTCTACGACGTAACATTCGTTAACAAGGGACTGTATTGGGGTGGTGAGACTACTCAGTATTGGCCAAAGAACGGTTCACTCCGTTTCGCTGCTTACAGCCCTTCAGACCTTCCAGCAACAGTTGCACATGACCTTGCTGCTGACAGATTTGACATCTCTGGCCTTACTTATCCAGTATCTGTAGATGGCACTTACGACATCCTTGTAACTCCTACATCTAAGTCATATACTGCGCAGACTGCTGCTGCGAATGTGTCTGTAGTATTCGAGCACGCTCTTTCTTGGATCACTTTCCAACTTAAGTCAACTGAGGCTGCAAACGCTAAGTTTACTGTAACTGACGTTATCGTTAACGATGTTAACAACCATGGTAACCTCGTTGCTGACATGAAGGCTGGTACAAAGACTTGGACAACTGCTATGCCTCAGAAGTTCGTTGTGTTCAACGATGCAAACGGATCTACTGTTACTACTACTGAAAAAGTTTATGAGAATGGCAAAGGTAAGAGTGTCCTCGTTCTCCCACAGCCTACAACAACTGTAACCATCAAGTTCACTCAGGAGGCTGTTGGTGATGCTCCAGCACTCGTTGGTCAGGAAGTGACTATCCCTCTTACCCTCGATCAGGACGAGCCATGGGTAGCAGGTAAGCACTACACTTACACTGTAATCTTCGACCTCGACGAAATCCTTATCAACCCTTCAGTAGAGGATTGGGAAGAGGTAACCGTACCAGAGATCGACGCTACTGCAACTGAGGCTGCTAACCAGGAGGAACTCCAGGCTGCTGTTGCTGCAGGTCGCAACGTTCGTCTTACTGACAACATCAACCTTACTGCACCAATCGAAATTGGAAATTCAGTAGTAACTAAGGCTGCAGGTCCAGTATCTGTTGTTATCGACCTTAATGGTAAGAATATCATTGCTGAATCTAGTGATGCAATCGTTGTAGATAATGGAGCAAGCCTTGAAATCAATGGTGATGGTAAGGTTTGGGCTGCAACAAACAACGCTTCATCTGCTAACGCAGTATGGGTAAAGCATGGTAACGTAACTATCAACGGTGGTAATTACTATGTAGGTAAAGACGGTGCAAAGCGTAATGACTGTATCTATATCGGTGCTGCGGCATACGTGGCTGATGCAGCCTCTAAGGTTTCTACCGTGACTATCAATGGTGGTAGATTTGAAGCAGCGGCTCAGGAGTATAATCAGTACTGGGTTCTCAATATCAGAGATGAATTCACTTCTTCAAAATTCTATGTTAAGGGTGGTGAATTCGTGAACTTCGACCCTTCAAACAATGTATCAGAGGGTGCAAATACTAACTTCGTAGCAGATGGTTATGCTTCATACGAACTTGAGGCTGGTGTTTGGACAGTAGTAAGTAAGGCTGCAGAGACAGTAGTAAATACAGAGGCTGCTCTCCGTGACGCTGCTGCTCAGGGCGGTAAGGTAGTTCTTGGTTCTGATATTACTGTAACTGAATCAGTCATGGTTGCTGAAGGAAAAGAACTTACTCTCAATCTTAATGGTCATAACATCACCAATACTAATGCAGTAGAGGATTTTGGAAAGGGTGAGGCTCTTATCTCTTATGGTACTCTTACTATTAACGGTGTAGGTACTGTAAGTTCTTCTACAATGGCTGTTTGGGCTCGTGGTAACGCGAACGCTAACATCACTATCAATGGCGGTACTTACAAGGGTTGTGCAGAAGGATTTGCAAAAAGTGGCCGTGCTGTAGCATATGCATCAGGTGGCGCTACAATTACCATTAACGGTGGTACTTTCGAGGCTCTTGCTGCTGATAAGACATCTTATGCTAACAAGACTGAGGGTGTTTTTGCTGCACTGAATGTATATGACAATGGTGGTAATATCAATGTTTACGGTGGTACATTCGTAAAATTCAATCCTGCAGTTCCTGGTACTGAGCCTAAGGCTTGGAATGAGGTTCATCCTAACGGTTTCGTTGCAACTGGTTACAAGTCAGTTAAGGACGGTGACAACTACACTGTAATGGCAGAGTAATCACTCCCCAAAAAATATTACCCACCCGCCCCTGACCGGGCTGGTGGGTACCAAACTAAACAAAACTAATGAACAGAAACATCATATCGGCAGTTATAGGCGGAGCATTGATCCTTTCCTCGTGCGTGGGCGGCCTTCAGACCACCAAGAACCCGGTAGACATCGAGTTCCGTCCGGTCATCGGCACAGACACGAGGGCCGAAGGCTCCATCCCGTTCCCGCAGGAGAGGTCCTTCAAACTGTGGGCGATGGAGGATGGCTCCGACGAGCCGTACATCAGCGACGCAGTGATCACCTACGACGGAGGATGGTACGCCCCCAAGCCATGGACAGACTCGCCACTGAAGTTCGCGGCATGCTGGCCCACTGACCTCGACTTCATGTACACTGGCGACAAGGGACTTCAGATCGTCTCGTTCGACAGTTCGGGCGGAGACACGAACATCCTTCTGGCAAGCACGACTGCCCGCAATGATGCTGACTCGCGTGTGACGCTGAACTTCCAGCACATCCTTTCGAGAGTGGAGTTCCAGATAATCCACTCCCTGCAGGAAAGCATGTCGGTGAAGATCAACAGACTGACCCTATCGGGAGTGGCGATGCAGGGAAGTTACAACCTCACGAAGCCGGACGAATGGACAGGTCAGACCAAGTATGAGACCTACCTCGTCTTCGAGGATGAAGAAGGACTTCTGATAAACTCCTCGGCTTCCATGCAGTTGGGCAAAGAGTTCTACGCAGTCCCTCAGATGACAAGCGGCCGTGTCCAGGTCCAGTGCCAGATACAGTACGGAAAGGCAGGCAACTGGATTCCGCAGACATACGAGATCGACCCGATGGAGATCGTATGGGACCCTGGAAAGCACATGACCTACACCCTGAACATCCGCATGGACAAGATGTCCCACACCTTAGGCATCAGTTCGATGAACAACCAATAACAAAAACAGATGACAACCAAGATGAAACGTCAAACCACATATAAGATACTGGCCGCCGCCCTGTGTTCAGCGCTGCTGATTGCCGGCTGTCAGAAGGATGACACGAAGGTGTCCGTTCCTCACCTTGCCAATGGCGTACTGTCGTTCGGTATCAGTCAGGATGGCGGATGGTCAGGCCCGTCCACCAAGGGTGAAGCCCCTGCTCCTGCAGCAAAGGGTGGAAGTTTCCGGTCGGAGATGCTCCTGATGGAATGTGACGACCCCGATTCACCTCTGGGCGACGTATACATCTACATGGTAGAGGAGGATATCCCAGAGCAGCAGGCAGCAGAAAACCTCCCTGCTACGCGCGCGGAAGGGGATCCGGCGGAAGGTGAGAGTACTGAGGTGGATTCACGTACATATGGTGTTTTTGCATATCAAGGAGAAGGTGCTGTTCCAGAAACATACGTAGCAAGTGATGATGTCGAGGAATTCGCAGATATCCAGAACCTTCTTATTGATGCTACCGGCAAATATGACGGTCAGGAAATATATGCTCCAGGCGCAGGATCGTGGCTTTATTTCTATACATATGGACCGCATATGACTCTTCCTGCTGCCAATGATGCAAATCCTGCTCTTCGAGAGAATGGCAAATATCCATACTACGAGTACACTGCAACACCAGAGTTGGCAAAGACTACCGATCTTCTTTTCGGAGGTTCATCTGCTCCTCAGAGCGGCGAAGTAAATGAACCTGTCGCCCTCAGCGTGTCGCATATTCTTTCGAAGATTAGGATAAAGACCGGAACCATTGCTACAGGAAGGATTACTTCCATCAGCCTCAAGGGCATTAAGAATGCCGGTACATACAACATTGATAATGCCGGCAAGTGGACACTTGACGCAAACGTAGAGACATATGCTGAGACTGCCACAGAAGGAAATGTAAGTTTCGATGACCTTTACCTTATGCCGCAGGCCTTGTCTGATGATGCGGAACTTGAAATAAAAGTTCTCGTAATAACTTCAGAACTCAACCGCTCTAATGAATATACTCTGACAAAGAAACTCAGTGCATTCCTTTCGGAATGGCAGGCTAATAAACAGTACACTTACACTATTTCTACTCCGAATGAAGTCGAGGTGCACGTGAGTGATGAAATTGTGATGGAAGGAACATATCCTGTCAAGCAGAATCTTGTAATCAAGAACTGCGGACTGGCTGATGCATATATCAGAGTGGCGCTAACAGGTGCGTGGATTGTTGAAGAAGGCACTGGTACAGATGCTGTTCAATATACTGTTTCTGACTGGAAGAATACAGGAGATCCAGCCAAAGACGACGGAATTTTCAATTGGGGTGTCGCCCAGCCTGTAAAAGATGCTACAAACTCTCGACATTGGCGTCTGGGTGATGACGGATATTACTACTACATGAAGCCTGTTGTTCCCGGTGAAGTCCTCGAGCCTCTGTTCGATTCATACAAACTGACGGCATCATCACCTGTAGGAGGATCATATCTGGCATTCACAATCATTGCACAGGGGGTCTATCTTGCTGATGCACAACATCTGTTCCCTGCCGAAATATGGACAGAACTCTCAAAGTAATCTCTGACTCACGATTTTAGAAAATATACAGAACATGAAATCATATAAATTCCATATAATAAGTTTCATTGCTTCTTTATTAATTGCTAGTACTGTTTGGGGACAAACAAACATCTCTGGTACTTGGGCTGGAGGTGAGCTGACTGGTAGTTATAAACTAACAGGAAACACTAAACTGACAGGAACGATAAGCGTCAGCAGTGCAACTTTGACGATAGATTTAAATGGATATACACTCGACAGGCAGAAAAAAGGCTTTGTGGCAATTGTAGGAGAAGGCAGGACTCTTGTAATTAAAGATAGTAGAGGTGGAGGTGTCATTAAAAATGGTACTGGAGATAGAGGCGGCTGTGCCTTGATATCAGGAATTTTCAGATTGGAAGGAGGTACCATCGCAGACTGTATTGCTACAGATGGTAACTACGGTGAACCAAACGATGATATCCACTATAAAACGCAAGGATGCGGTGGTGCTTTCTTTATAAATCAAGGAGCGAAATTGGTAATGTCCGGCGGAAAAATCACCAATTGCAAAACAGAAAAGACAACAGATGCGGTACTCGGCAGAGGTGGTGCTGTGTTTGTGGATGCTGAAAGTGGAGCAACACCTGGTATCTTTGAAATGAGCGGTGGTGAGATCTCCAACTGCACGGCGTCATTCGGAGGTGCAGTATATGTTCATCAATCACAAAACGCAACGGGCACTAAAGTATCTGGTGAGTTTACAATGAGCGGTACTGCTAAAATCACAAATTGCAATTCAATACAGGGTGGAGGTGTTTATGTCTCCACAGAAGGAAATTTCACAATGAGCGGTGGTACCATTACAAGTTGTCGAGCAAGTTCGCTTGGCAGTGGAATATACACCTTAGGTAAACTGAATATCAGTGGAAGTGCTGTCATTGACTCAAACAAGCCAAGTGATTGGGATTCAATCTCCTATACAGATGGATATCCACAAGTCAAAAGTGGTGGTGTATACGGTGGCGGAATCTATGCCTTAGGAGAAAATGCCATCATCAATATGTCTGGTGGAAGGATTTCAAATAACTGGGCTCCTTCTGGAGCAGGTGTAATGCTTTGGGTAGGTTCATCCATGACCATGACCGGTGGCGAAATTTCGGGAAACTATGCCCTTGGAACAGGTGGACTTGGAAATGGAGGAGCAGTATATGTTCAGACCGCTACTCTTAATTTAAATGGAGGAACACTTAAAAATAATACAGCCATCCGTTATGGTGGTGCAGTCAATCTGAACCAGTCCGGAGTACTGAATTTGGAAGGTCCTTGTACGATTACAGGAAATAAGGCTTGCCATGGCGGCGGTATATCACAGGAGGCAGGCGAATGTATCCTGACACTCAATCATCCAGGAATTACTATCAGCAATAACACAGCCCATGGCCATCAGGATAGTATGAACGACAGTGGAGTACACACATTAAGTCGTGGAAAAGGTAATGGAGGAGGACTTTTCATAGAAAAAGGAACCTTGACAATCAATGGTGGAACAATATCTGGCAATTCGGCTACAGGTCATGGCGGAGGTGCTTCGATATATGTTAAACGCATTCACGGAGGTGACACAAAAGCGATCATCAATTCGGGAACTATCTCTGGAAACTCGGCAGAGTATGGTGGCGGTTTGGATTTATATGCTAATTATCCAATTGAAGAAGGTAAGAAGAATAACCTTCTCGTTCAACTTAAAAATGGTACTGTTTCCGGAAATAAAGCATCTCAGTCCGGTGCGGGTATTTACATGAGTTTCGATGAGTCGAATAGTACAGCTAAAATGGAAGTTGGTACAGCATCAAGCACTCCAGTAATTCAGAATAATATCGCAACCTTGAACGGAGGCGGACTCGGAATGAGTAATAATGGAGTATTCGACGTAAAGAATGCAAACATGTCTGGAAATACCGCATCTATTGGTGGTGCAATATGGCTCGGCTCAGGTACTTTTACTATGGCTAATGCTACTCTTACCAATAATATAGCATCTCAAAATGGTGGTGGTATCTATGTGGGAAAAGGTACTTTCACTGTCAATGGCACAGCAACTCTTAAGGGTAACAAAGCGACTTCTCAGTCTGGCGGTGGAATTTACCTCGGCGGTGGTACATTCACAGTATCACAGAATGGTATACTGAATCTTGGTGGAGCAGGTCAGGAAGAAGGAAATATTGCCGGAGATCTTGGTGGTGGCGTATTTTGTGGAGCGCCATTTACAGTTAACGGAACATCGACAATCCAGAATAACTCAGCGGCAAATGGTGGCGGAGTGTATATCAATACCGGATATAGTGCTTCATTTGCAAAGCAGATGAGTCTTCTCAATAATACTGCAACTGGTGATGGTGGTGGACTTTATGTCGCAGGAGGAAGCGTCACAATGGCACAAAATACTATCAGTGGCAATAATGCGAAAAACGGAGGTGCCGTATACCTTACGGGAGGTAGTGTCAAGGCGACTGGAGCATCGACAATCCAGAATAATTATTCTTCCGAAAACGGTGGAGCATATTATGTATCAGGAGGAAGTGTAACAATGACTAGTGCTACCATTTCAGGTAATGGTAAGAATAATGGGACTGCTACTACGACAAACGGAGGTGCAGTTTTCGTGACTGGAAACGGTGCAGGATTTACTGCATCAGGAGTCACAGAGATTACATCGAATGCTTCAAAAGGTAATGGTGGAGCCATCTATGTTGCTGGCGGTAACATCAATCTTGTCAAGAATACGATCAGTTCCAATGGTGCCGAAAACGGAGGTGCTGTATACGTTGAAAACGGAACGTTTACTGCCAACGGAACGACTGAGATGACAAGCAATACTGCTGATGCGGACGGTGGGTCTGTTTATGTGAAGGGCGGAAACATCAACGTAACAGGAGGTAGTTCAGTATTGACACTTTCCGGTAATCATGCTGCCAATGGAGGCGTCTTTTACGTTGATAATGGTAATATTACGGCTAACTCGATCTCTCGGTCGACCATTTCAAACAACTACTCTACAGCCGAAGGCGGAGCGTTCTATGTGAACAACGGTAATATCCTCCTCAGCGTGACAGAACTTTCAGGAAACGGAAAGAGCGGTTCTGAAGTCAAGACAACCAACGGTGGTGCCATAGCGCTCAAAAATGGCGTATTCTCATTCGCTGATGGTAGTGAGATTCGCGGTAATGCAGCAACCGGTAATGGTGGTGCGCTTTACATCACTAATGCTGCTGCGACAGACATCACTTGTGAGGGAGGTTCGTATCTTGCAAACACAGCAGGTCTTGGCGGCGGAATCTATGCTTCAGGCCCTATTAATTTGAAATTTGCAGCAAACGTGCGTGACAACATTGCTCAGAATGGAGGTGGCCTCTATCTTGCCGGTGGTGTAAATATGACATTCGGTAACGGTCTGATTGTCGGTAATAGAGCGCAGGCTGCCCAGAATGCTTCCAGAGATGCTTCTCAGTATGGTGTTGGCGGCGGAATTTATCTCGCTAAAGGAAAATTGTCTTTCTCGGAAACGCAGAATCTTGGTATCTATAATAATGTCGCATCATTTGAAGCAGCAGATATCTATGCAAGTGGAAGCGAAACCACTATCGACCTTCCAAATGTATCAAAAATGAATCTTACTGGTTTCGATGTGCCGGGTAATGTTCTTTACTGGGTGAATGACTTCAATGAAAAAAGATATGAAGCGGCTTTGAGGGATATGAAGGCTGATATTGTGGCGATGATTCTTGGTTTTGAAGAGACTGAGGCTGTTAAGACTATTATAAACAAAAAAACATGTCTCGACCTCGGATATGACCTTGTATTCGTTAAGATTCACTCCAAGAACCTAGGTGTGGGAGATAATGCTGCTATTGAAATTTTATACAAGAAGAAGGATACAAATGTTATCACAGTCTACCGCAAGGCCCTCTTCATGGGTGAGGAAACTCAGATTGTAGGTCTTCCATCTGGTGATTGGACGTTTGATGTGACTGCATGGTCTTCGAAATATAAAGATGAACCTGTTCTCTCACCAGTCGGTTCTGGTGATGAGGTTCAGGATGCCGTGGAAGGATTCTACAATATTACACGTGAACACAACTACGAGTTTAACTTGACATTTGCGAAAAAGGAAGATCCTGCAATCCAACACGCAGTGACTCATGAGTTCAAACTTGTCAACAAAATGATCCCGGGCGGTACCTCAAGCAGCAATTAAGCAGTTACTAAACAACAAAATAAAATTTATTAAAACACAATCATGAAAAAGATTCTTATTACTCTTTTAGCAGTTTCAGCATTGGCATCATGCGCCAAGTCTGGAATCGTCTATGAGGCAGATTCGGAAATCAGACTCTCTCCAAATGTTGCCCCTGCAACAAGAGCCCCTTATTTTGGAGCGATCACCTCTCCGGACTATCCGGTTTCCGAGAACTTCGACGTGTACGGATACTGGGCTGAGGACTGGACAAACGGCAAGATCGTAAACTATCTCGTGTCAGAGACAGAGGATTCAGGAGTTGAATTCGTATGCAAGGGTAACTACTGGACAGGTGTTAAGCCTTACCACTGGCCAAAGGACGGCTCGCTCAAGTTCGCTTGCTACAGCCCTTCGACCCAGAACATCAAGCATAACTATCCTACAGACACATATTCGAAGGCAGGTTATGAGCAGCCGTTCGAGACAGACAAGACATGGGATCTCCTCCTTGCTCCTACCACTGCTGCATACACAGCAGAGAGCGCTTCGGAGAACGTTCCTGTGGCATTCGAGCATGCTCTTGCATGGATCACTTTCCAGGTAAAGGCTAAGGATGCAGTTTCTGCTGGAGTGTTCGACATCAAGAAGGTGACCATCAAGAACGTATGCACCAAGGCTAACTTCGAGGTGAAGATGTCTGACGGCATCCAGTACGATGAGTGGGAGAAGCAGAGCGAGAAGAAGGACATCGTGGTCTTCGACGCTTCGCAGGTGGTGACTCAGGAGGCAAAGGACATCGAGACCAATCCTGATGGAACCATCATCATCCCGCAGCCTACCGAGGGTACAGTACTCGTGGTTGATTACACTCAACTTGCTATCCCTGGAAGTACTGCCGAACTCACAGACCAGCAGATCACACTTCCGTTGACTCTCAACCCTACAAACAGCGTATGGGAGCCAGGCAAGCACTATACCTACACCCTTACCTTCAAACTTGATGAGATCCGCATCAAGCCTACAGTGAAGCCATGGGCTCCTGTAAATGTAGAGAATATTCTATAATACTATAATTCAATAACTAAAACAACAACATCATGAAAAAGATTCTCTTTTCATTTTTAGCAGTTGCCGCACTGGCATCATGTGCTAAGACTGAGGTTGCCTATGTAGAGGCTGACTCGGAGATCAAGTTGGCGCCTGCGACTTCACTTGCCACTAAGGCTAATGTGACTGGTGTTATTAGCGGCACAGACTATCCAACTGATGAGAACTTCGACGTTTACGGTTACTGGTCTGCTGACTGGAACGGTAACGGCGCAGTTGTGGACTACCTCCTTACTGACAAGACATCTGGTGCAGAGTTCGAGCACAAGAACGGAACATGGGCCGGTGTTACTCCTTACCACTGGCCAAAGGACGGTTCTCTTAAGTTCGCTGCCTACAGCCCTGCTTCTGAGAACTTCGCTCACGACTATGCTACTGACACTTACTCAAAGACTGGTTATGTTCAGCCATCTGAGACTGCCAAGACTTGGGATCTTCTCTTCGCTAAGACAACAGCAGATTACACTTCAATGACTGCTGCTGCAGGCGTTCCTGTAATGTTCGAGCACGCTCTTGCATGGATCTCTCTCGAGGTTGTTGCCGATGGCGCAACTGCTGCTCAGGCATTCGATATCAAGAAGGTGACTATCAACGACGTTTACACTCAGGCTGATGCTGCTATCGCAATGGGTGATGGCATCGAGGCTGACGAGTGGAGCAACCACGCTGCTCCGGCTCCTTACGTAGTATTCCAGGGTTCACAGGCTGTTACTGAGACTGCTGCCGCTATCGAGTCAACTCCAGCAGGTACAATCGTTATCCCACAGGCTCCTACTACAGTAACTATCAACTACGACCAGAACAAACTTGCAGGAACTGCTGCTCTTAAGGACCAGACTATCGTTCTCGACCTCGCTCTTGAGGGTGACAAGGTTTGGGAGCCAGGCAAGCACTACAAGTATTACCTGATCTTCGGTCTCGACGAGATTCTCATCCGCCCTACAGTTGAGGACTGGGTTGATGCTCCTAATACTGAGGTTGAGGTTAAGCCAGTTGCTGAGGTTTCTAACGCTACTGACCTTGAGGCTGCACTCAACAACCCGGATGTTGACCATGTCAATATGATTTCTGCTATCAACAACGCCAATAAGACAATCTCAGTAGCAGGAAATGAGGTCACTCTTAATATGGATGGCAACAATCTTATCGGTGGTGGTTCGAATGTTTTTGCATTCAGACTCAATGATACAGACATGGAGCTTAACAACGCCAATATTTCTAATGGTGGTATAAGACTGGATAATGGTTCTAACCTTACTGTAAACAGCGGTAAGATTGCCGGTAAATTCACTGCAAGTAGCCGTAATCTTTTCTGGGTTGACGGCAACAGTACTTTGACAATAAACGATGGCGATTATTCTACTGGTCATACAAAAACCCGTATCATTTATGTTACATCAGGTTCTACCGTTTATATCAAAGGTGGTAAATTTACTCTTACACACCAGAACTCCTCTAGTCTTTCAGACTTTGTTGCTCCTGGTTCAACAGGTACCGTTATCATCTCAGGTGGTACTTTCAACATAGATCCTACAAAGTGGCTTGCTGACGATTATGTAGCAATCAAGGACGGTGGTGTATGGACAGTTGTACCAGGTGAGACTGGCACAAAGGCTGTGTTCGTAAGCAACGCAACTGAGTTCCAGAATGCTCTTAATGCTGCAACTGCTGACGTTCAGATCGTATTCAATGGCGATGTTGAGGGTAATATTACAGCAAACCAGAAGGAGGGTGTAAACGTGGTTGTTGACGGAAACGGCTACAAGTTCGACGGTACTCTCGGAATTTGGGGTGGTGCACACGCTGCTGGTACTGATGCTCTTACAATTAAGAACGTAAAGTTCGAAACTGAGGCTACAACTCTTGATTTCATTGATTTGTCAAAGAAGCAGGTTCCTGCAGGTTCGAATTATAACTATGCTCACAACGTAACAATCGAGAATTGCTCATTCACTGCTCCTGAGGGAACAGATGTTGTGGCTATTCGCGCATGGCAGTCTTATGACCTTTTGGTTAAGAACTGTACTATGAATGGTGGTCACTCTCTTGCTCAGAATACTTCTTGCGAAGGTCAGAAGTTCGAGGGCTGTACAGTAGTTGCAGGTCGTGGTCTCAATCTTCAGACTTCTTCACTCAATGCAGAGGTTACAAACTGTAAGATCACTGCTACTAAGGCTGACGGTTACGGTATCCGCGTTGACGCCGGTGCTACCAGCAAGATGACAATTACAGGTTCAACTGTAAATGGTTTTGAGCCAGTTGTTCTCCGCAATGCCAAGACTGGTTACGAGTTCAACCTCGTTAACTCTACTCTCAACCCAACAGGTGCTGGTGAGTATCACATCGTTGTTAAGGGCGAGACTCCAGTTATGAACGGTGTTTCAGGTCTTAACATCCAGAAGTAAATTTTTCGCTTCAAATATTATCCACAAGGCCCTGACCGGCCTTGTGGATACCAATCCAAATATTAAATAATTTACACTATGAAAAAGATTCTCTTTTCATTTTTAGCAGTTGCCGCACTGGCATCATGTGCTAAGACTGAGGTTGCCTATGTAGAGGCTGACTCTGAGATCAAGTTGATGCCAGCGACTTCGCTTGCCACTAAGGCAGAGGCAAACGTGAAAGGCGTTATCGACGGCACAGCTTACCCTACAGCAGAGCACTTCGACGTTTATGGTTACTGGTCAGCTGACTGGAACGGAAACGGAGCAGTTGTAGACTATCTCCTTACTAATGAGGGTGGTGCTGAGTTCGAGCACGAGAACGGAACATGGGCCGGACTTACTCCTTACCACTGGCC